>JBAYCO010000506.1:0-3218 GCA_041668685.1 Victivallaceae bacterium
GTCAATGGCGTAATTCACGGAATTGCGGAACGAGTTGGTAACTCTCAATTCCGGATCGCCAAGGAGCTTATGCTGTCCTGACGGACTGACCGCCTGGTTGATTGCCGCCCGGATCATCTTCAGGTCATTTTGCAGTTGCGCAAGCAGCACATTATCACCGGAATCTTCCGCATTTTCAATCTCCCGTATAAGTATATGTTCTTCTTCCCGATACTGCCGGATTGCCGGGAAATCCGCCACCTTACCGGTATTTCCGGCAGACAATGAATTGACCGAAAAACCATCCGCCATATCTTCAAAATCTTCCGGTAAACAGCTCTCCCCGGAAATTTTCCTGACGATATTCACTGCCGGTATACCCTGATTGTGACGCTGTAGTAAATAATGAATGTACTGTGACCCGGTTTCCGCACCCGTCAGCATGAACTTCTCTCCACCATTGTACCTCACTTCCCACGCATCCCCGCATTTGCGGAAGATGTTCTCCGGCTCCGGCTCCGTTTCCGGTGTCGACGGCGTTACCAACTGAGGCAGATTGCACTCCCGGATTAACTCTAACTCCGTTTGCGCGTTGAAGTCGAGAACTTCGTTCAGCGGCACAAACGCCGATCCCATATCGTTTAAGATTTTCTCGCTGGTTCCGTGAATGATTTGCCTGGCACTTACCAGCAGAATATACGGTTTGCGTTCTTCGCAGTTAAGCCGGTAGATCAGATCCATGATCTCGTGATTCCAGCTTTTCAAGGTCAGATAAACCGTTGCCGACTTGCCGCCGGGCACCGGAATCACTCCCAGTTTCCAGGTGTCTTCCTCTTTGCCGAACTCCTCTATATGCGGGATGATTTTAAGCATTTTTGTTATCTCCGGCAGCAGCCCGCTGGGTTTGATGGTGAAAAACAGCGCATCGACTTTTTCAATCGCATAATCCTTCCGCATCCGTTCCCGGCATACCGCCTCGTACTTTCCCTCCCATTCACAGACTTTGCGGAAACCGCAGGATGGGTCGCACTGGTCGGGGCAGGTGATCACCTCCGCCATTTTCCCGGTCGGGGCCAGATACCGCCTGTGCAGCTTATCAAAATCAAGGTTGTCTCCTAATTTAAGCCGCCAGTCGGCCAGGGCCGCCTCGGCGTTCATCCGTCTACTGATAAAAGTCCAGAAATTATTGTCGCTGTTCATACTTGAATCCTCTTTTTGTAAGCCACGCTTCGATTTTGCGGCCGTCATCGTCATATTTGAATTCGGCAAGGTTGCCATCCTTGATTTTTACCATCCGTTCCACTTGGGAATCCTTAAATTTGATACGGAATTTAGCGCTGATAATTTTAGCGTTTTCCAGCAGTTCCAGCTTCATGCCCTTGATTACCTGGATAGCCAGCTCACCATGAATGGCGGCGATTTCGCCTTTGTCAGTGGCGAATTTGCATTGCACCAGAGTAACGGATTCCATGCCGGCAATATCTTTACATTCCAGCGCCTTTTCGCCGTCCTTCATCAAAGGCTCCAGCGTAAACACATCGTCGCCGCTGAAAAACTCCCGGTCGCCGTAAAACACATATCCGAACAAGGTTCGGTAGGCTTCGACGATCCACGGGGCTTTGCGGTAAATCGCCAGCCGGATTTCCGAAACTTTCGGGCGCAGTACCGCGATATCGAAGCGTTCCGGGCGGTAATAAATGCAGTTGGTTTCACCCTCAGAAGTGATCGAACTGTCGCGGGTGAGCGGCTCGCCTTTGCGCAATAGAAAACAGTATTCGTCCGGTTCCTCGAAGACAACGATCCTGACCGTGCGTCCCCGGCGTTTTCTCTGGAAAATCCGGTTCAGCAATCGGGAGAGTTTCTGCCGCAAATTGCGGCTCGGGGGCGCCATTTCCTGTTTTTTTATGGACTCGCCGTAAAAATAAACAAATGACCGCGGCGCCTTGCCGCTGAATTTGGCGTGAAGCTGTTCCAGTTTTCGCGGTTCATGCAGACAGAGCAGCAAGGCCAGGTCAGCGGCGGAGGCATCGTCGCCAAGTTTAGCTGAATATGGTTTATTTCCGACAACATCCTGCAGCAGGTCGAAATTGCGGTCAGCAGACATTTCGTCAATCAAAGCCAGGGCATCGAACATCCTGGTATTGATTTTACCCGTCGGTGAGGCCAGCCACTGGCTCAGCTTGTCATAATCAAGGGTTCCGTTTTTATCCAGATCGATACTGAATTCCGGGAAACGGCGTAGAAACGCCAGCAGGAGTTCCGGGGCTATCTGACGTAAGAATTCCGGTTTTGAAAACCGGCGTAAGTTGTAGATTTTCATACGACTACTCCAAAGTGCAAGAGCCGCAGGACGCCTGGGGAAACAGTTCGGAGGAGAGAGAAACAAACCATTTCCGTTCAGGCATCCATGCGGCAGAGTTTGATAATTATTCGTCGTTGTCCTTTTGCTGGAGCGCGACGATAATATCGCTCCAGATGTCCTGCATTACTTTGGATTTGCCTGCCCGCGAATTCCCGGAGAGTTTATCGGCCGCCGCCTTCAGGCCGGATTCGAGCTCGGCGAGACGTTCTTCTTCGGGACTATCCCAGGACTTGTAGAGCTCGATCAGGGACAGCCTGACCTCATTGATGTCCTTGACGTAAAACGCCAGCTTGGTGTTGACCAGGCGCTCCAGGGCGTCATGCAGCGCCGTTTCCAAAGCATCGAGGCGCGGATTTCCAGTCGCCCGGTGTTTCGGCAGATGCTGGTATTCCGCTTTTTTCTTTTGTTTCCGCTCACGCTTTGCTTTCGGCTCCGGGCCGGAAACGGTTTGCGGTTCAGGCACCGGTGCAGGTTTGGCTGGTTCAGGCGACGTTTTCACTTCTTCCGGCTTTGGCGAATCGGTTTTATCTGTCTTCGGCAGATCGAAAACCTCCGATATCCACCGGTGCAGTTGTTTCACAACCTCCAGCCTGGATTTTATCTGTTCCTCTATATTTTCCAGCCGTTCGATTTCGGCCTCGATAGGCTGCAAAAACGGATTGCGCTGGGGTTCCTTTTCGCGTCTGCGGATCATATCTTTCAGGATTCCGTCCGCCAGTTCGGCAAAAATAAGATGCAACATAATTTGATTCCTTTTTTTACTGTTAACAGTTCGAAATAGCTGGGCGGATTTGTACGGCCCGCCCGTTACCGCATGGTTATTATTTCATAGGCGCGCCTCCGGGTTGTTGATTATGGAATTCTGATTCAAACGGAA
>JBAYCO010000507.1:0-3215 GCA_041668685.1 Victivallaceae bacterium
CTCTGTTGTGTGGAAATTTCGCCGTTGAAGTTGAAACCCAAAACGATTTTTTTGTTCATGATCAAAACGTAGGAAGTGTATTTTTGCCGGAAGCGGTAAAAGTACGTCTTAGCCCGCGCCCAAAAGTTCTTCACGGTACGGATTGGAGTCTGGAAGGTGCGCCGTTTTATTCCGGTTATGTAATTTATGTATACGAAATTGAGGGGAATTATCCCGGAGCAGAACTTCTCGCAGAAGTGCGCGATATCTGTGAACTTTATCTGGATGGACGCAAAATTGCCGGGGCATGTTGGAAACCTTACCGTTTTAAACTAGGTAATCTCTGTGGCAAACACGTTCTGGAACTCCGTATTTGCAATTCATCCGCGAACGAGTTGCGCTGTCTGCCTTTATGCAGCGGTTTAGAGGATCCTCCGGTCATTGAGTTTTTATAAGTTGATAAGACAAAATAAATTTTAAGGAACTTAGAAATGTTCAAATTAGCAATTGATGGTGGAGAAAGGATTTTTAAAGAAACTCCAGCTTTACCGATATACCCGTCCGCTTACCCGGAAACGGCGAAACTGCTTGGTGATATTTATCTTAATACCCGTAAATGGTCGTATTACGGACCATACGAAAAACAATTTGTTGCGAATTTCGCCAAATATCATGATTCATCCTACGGGGTGTTCATGGCCAACGGCACGGTTACGCTTGAATGTGCTTTAGCCGCTCTCGGGGTTGGTCCCGGCGATGAAGTTATTGTTCCCGCCTATACCTGGATGGCGACCGCCATGGCGGTCCTCTACGTTGGAGCCACTCCGATTTTTGTGGATAATCAAGCAGATACTCTTTGTATGGACCCCATTGCTTTCGAAGCGGCGATCACCCCACTGACCAAGGCGGTCATTCCAGTCCATCTTTTTGGTTCTATCGCCGATCTGGATGAAATCTGCCGGATCGCCGGGCGGCATGACATTAAGGTAATCGAAGACTGTGCTCACGCCCATGGCGGCAAGTGGGACGGCAAAGGCGTCGGTTCGTTTGGCGCGGTCGGTTCATTTAGTTTTCAGCAAAGCAAAATTATGACCGCCGGCGAAGGAGGCCTCTGTACCACCAGTAATCCTGAATTATATGACAAGCTTTGTCGACTCAAGCATATCGGCAATGGGCCAGATGCGATTCACGGCAAACCCGGAACCCCGCCGCCGCTTGGATTATATTGTCACAATTACCGTGCGACCGAGTTCCAGGCCGTCATTCTGCAAAGCCAGCTTGAACACCTTGCGGAACAAACCCGTATCCGGGAAAAAGGCGCTGCTTATCTTAAGCAGCGTTTCGAATTAATTCCCGGCCTGAAGGTTCAAGCGCGTGGTCATAAAGCCACGACACAGAACTATTACGTCTATGCGGTAATGGTAGACCCGGCGGTTCTCAAACCCGGTATTACCCGGGACCATATTATTGCCGCGCTTCAGGCGGAAGGCGTACCGGAAGTATTCCCCGGCTGGTGCGAACCGGTGTATAAGCATAAACTTTGGAATGTGGAAACATCCAAATACCGGATCGCCAGTTGTGAGGTTGCGGAGGATATCATCTACAATCGCGTAATATTGTTCGCGCTGATGTGGCTGATGGCGCCGCGCGCCGATCAGGAAAAACTTTGTTCCGCACTCGAAAAAGTAATGAAGGAATATCTGAAATGAATATCAAGGTCGGTTGTGCTGAAAAGATCATTGAAGTACCATTGTTTGCCGAACTGGCCGGCTACGGGCCTTTTCTGGGACGGCGGAATATCGGTATCCGCGATCCGCTTTACTGCCGCGTTCTGATTTTCAACGACGGTAAAAACCGGAATGTCATTATTGTCAGCGATATAATGGCCAGCAATGATACGGAATGCCGCAGTATGCGCACGCGACTTACGGAAAAATTCGGGCTTCGGCCCGCGGGAATAATGTTTGTCGCCACGCATACGCATTCCGCCCCGCTAACCGGCCCCTCGCTCATCGGCTATGGCGAAGTCTGTCCGGAATTCGTCGAGAACTGGCGGCAGACAGTGATGATGACAGTCGGTGAAGCACTTGCAAATGAGGAAGAAATACGCGCTTTTGCCGGCCGGGCGCCGATCCGGGAAAAAATCGGCCAAAACCGTATCAATCAGGAACACGGCCATACCGCCCCCGACATCCGCTGGATAAAATTTGTCCGCAAAGACGGCTCGGTAAAGGTCCTGCTTCATAACCATGCCATGCATGGAGTGGTCTTTGGCAGACAGCGGCTGGTTTCCGCGGACTGGATGGGGGACGCGAACCGCAAGATCAAGGAACGCGGTCTGGCGGAAATCCCGTTTTTCCTTTATGGTTGTTCCGGGGACATTAACGTAATCCGGACTCATCCCAAACAACCGGAGAAGAACCTTGATTGGATCAGCGAAAGCTATGTTGACGATCTGGAGAATGACCTTGACAATGGAGTTGAAATCACGCTGGGGCCGCTTGCCGCAACTTTGGAAACATGTGAATTTCCCACTGAACCGGTTGTTGCCGTGGAGTTGCGCGATACCGCAGCGAAACTCCTCGCTAAACTTCCATCGGAATATGGCGTACTGCTGCAATACGTCCATGACCGCATGCTTGAGATGGCCGTATTGGCGGAACAGGGACATGATTTCCGGGTAATCCGGGACTTTCAGGTTTTGCGGATGGGGGATCTGGCAGTCTACGCGATACCCGGGGAACCGTTCCTCGCGGTCGGTGGAACTTTGATGTCGGAGGCTCCGTTCAAGTTTCCGCTGGCGGTTTCGGTCGCCAACGGCGATGCGGGTTATTTTCCGACCAAAGCAATGTTCGAAAAATTCCCTACGGCATTCGATTGCGACGATTGGGGCGCATTCGGTTTTTATGAAGTCTGGTTTGGGCCAGGGTTGCACCGCCCCAAATTCAAACCGGAGATTGCCGATTTCATCATCAAAAAACTCTTATCTCTTAGTCCACAATAAACTGGACTAAGACTGAAATTCAAATAAAAGTAAATATTTAGGTGAAACTAGCATGAGAAAAATGAAAATCGGAGTACAGCTATATAATTTTCGAGACGAGTTGAAAAATGATTTCAGGGGAACTCTGCAAAGAATTGCGACTCTGGGGGCAGACGGAGTTGAGTTCGCCGGGGACTATGGGAATATTCCTCCGCTGGAACTGGCTGGTTTTCTCCGTGAACTGAATCTTAAC
>JBAYCO010000508.1:0-3206 GCA_041668685.1 Victivallaceae bacterium
AGGCGGTCAGTTATCCGGACGCGATGTACGGGGTGATCCCGATCGCGACCACGGCGCAGTTGTCGAGTCAGAGCATCGCCTTCGACTGGGTCGGGCGGGAAGCGATCCTGACAGACGCCAACTGGCAAAACGGGAATTATTCCGAGGGCGGTGAACAGAAAGGCCTGTCCACCGCGCGCATGCTGGCGCACATCACTTATCTGAGCGATGAATCAATGCACCATAAATTCGGGCGCGAACTTCAGGATACGGCAAGCTATTCATTCGATTTCAAACACAATTTCGCAGTCGAAAGTTATCTGGAATACCAGGGGCGGCGTTTTACCGAACGCTTTGACGCCAACAGTTATCTGTATATTACGCGGGCAAACGATTACTTCGATATTTCAGCCAAAGCCGGCGGCGATCTGGCAAAAGCCCTGGAACCGGCCAAGTGCCGTTTCCTGGTGGTTTCTTTTTCCAGTGACTGGCTGTTCCCCGCCGCGCAGTCGGTGGATCTGGTGAAAGCCCTGCTGAAAAACCGGGCGGAAGTATCCTACTGCGACATAAACTCAAGTTACGGACATGACGCGTTTCTCCTGGAAGTAAATACCCTGGGCAAAATGATTTCTGATTTTTTGCGCAACCGACTGGAGGCTGTCCATGGTAGATAAACTAAAAAAACAATTAGCCTCAAGGCCGGATATCCTCGTAATGAGTGAAATAATTCCGCCCGACTGCCGGGTTCTAGACCTCGGTTGCGGCAACGGCGCATTCCTGAAACTGCTTGAACAGGAAAAAAATGTCCGTGGACTCGGAATCGAGCTGTCCCAGGGAAAAATCATGGAGTCCATTAATACCGGGATTTCAGTGGTGCACGGCAATTTGAACAATGACTTGGATTTCACTGATGATTTCAGTTTCGATTACGTCGTCGTCAGCAATACCCTGCAGGAAGTCGAACGCCCCGATCATCTGCTTCGGGAAGTTGTCCGCGTCGGTAAAAAAGCAGTCGTCAGCTTTATCAATTTCGGACATATAAAAACCCGTGCGCAACTGCTTCTGAAAGGCGCTATGCCGGAAACCGATAACTTGCCGCATCACTGGTACAATACTCCGAATATTCACCTGGCGACGATCCGCGATTTCCGGGAATTATGCCGACTGCTCGATATCGCGATCATAAAGGAAATCCCGTTAGGCGGCAACGGCAGCCTGTTGGCAAAAACCTTTCCAAACCTCTTCGCCGCCAACTGCGTATTCGAGATCAGCAGTAACGGGACCCAAGCAACAGAGTAAAAAACCGGGCTCAAAGAACCCGGCATTGAAAAAACTCCCCATAGGGCATACGCGTCAACTTAAACGATTATAAGCTTTTTTAATATCCAATGTCGAACAAGGAATATCCAATAAACAAGTATATTTCCCGATGAATTATACTGTTTCCGGCTGAATTTCAGACTTTTGCCTTATGCTTAATTTGCGCCCTGAAGTAGCGCCGCGTCTCGATGAGACCGGCGACATGCAACGTTGACAGGCCGTATAATGTTGCTCTTTGCCGCTTTCATCGAAAGCCGGCCTACTGGTTATGGGTTCTGATTACCGGATTATATCGTAAGTTGACGCGTATCCCCATAGGGGAACGGGAGACGTTAATTAAATTTCAGAGTTTAACTCTCATGCAACGTTTCCTACGCCCCTGGGGACAGGGGCGGCTACATCTGTTTCTCAATATGCAAAGCCACGGCTGTCCCTAGCCGTGCGGGGTTAAAGGTACGGGCAACAGAAGATTTTGCAGAACAATTTTTGAAATGGTAAAACCGAAAAACTATGACCCCGCCCAAAGGACGGGGTTTTAAAGACTCAAATAAATCAGAAATTTTTATTTGCTGCCTGGACGATACCTTGAAAGGCCGCCCGAATGATAAAATTTTTCAGTTCATGCGAAAATATATTTCAAGTCTTTACGCTTATAAAGAAGATCATACAATCTTTGGGGCGAACAAATATAAGCCTTACTGCTGTTGGTCTTGTGCCGTGGTAATAAATACTCCAGGGATATACATAGATTTCTTTTGACCGCAATTCTTTTTCACTTGGGAACCAGGGGATTTCTTGATTGCGCCAAGCGCCAGTGAAAGTCAGGGCATCATTTAGAATGCCTTCTACTTTATCCCCCCGACACCAGTCAGGATTAGTTAATTCACTAATGCTTACGTTTGAAATTTTTATAGCGTAAGCATCAAGATGATCTCCGGTAAATGACCTGCTTGACTGATAGCTGTGAATAACTTCTTTTATTCGATTATCTCCAAGGCGACACCAGTTTAAAACATATCTGACATCTTTTGCCCCTACATTCCCAATCCGAGGTCTATTACCCAAAGTAAATTCATAAAGCAGAATACAACCAATAACTATTGCGCCTGTAAAGCACAATATTCCCCATCCTATCAACAAGATTTTGATTATTTCTTTTATTGATTTCATTCTTTATTGGTTCTTTGCCTTATATAAATATATTTATTCTTTCCAACAATAATTGTAATTATTGCTGGTCTTGCAGCTATTTTTTTTTCGCTGTATTTCACAGGATACCAATAACCATTTATCTTAATTTCCCCTTTCTGGCTAGTATGAACTATGGTTAGTGTGGGCTTTTGCGGCTTAAAGGTTGACAGATAGTTTTTTAGTTCCTGTCCTTTGTAATGTTTTTCCCATTCTTTCCCCGAACTAATAATTAGCTCTTCGGCCTTACTTAAATCTGTGTAACTAATCTCAGGAGATATGCAACCAAACAAAAACGATAAGACTGGCAATAATAATACTATTTTTTTCATATAATCAATTTCCCTATTTTTGATCCCTAATAGTTCCTGCGGGTTAAAATATTGAGATTAGGGAGGCTTGTCTTCAAAACTGCAATTCCCTTGGAAGTTGTTTTATTCTTATGGATTTTCCTACCTATTGTTCTCTATTCTTTAGGGTTTTATCATAATACTTTAATAACAGAGCATCTTTTTTCCAATTCTGAGCGACAGTTAGGCTAATTATCAAACACAACGCACCTGCCATTATTCCCTGACCGATCAAAAAACCTGTCTTAAAGCCAATACTGCTCATTTAATATAAATAACTGGTTTATGCGGGGCGACTTTACTTGCAAAATCTTTTTTGATTTGCCAATTTTTCATCTTTCGCTTGACTGCGCGTTCACGGGACAGGCC
>JBAYCO010000509.1:0-3198 GCA_041668685.1 Victivallaceae bacterium
GACCTTGTCGTAATCGGCGGCGGACCCGCCGGAATTGTAACCGCTATGACCGCCAAAAAACAATACCCGGATAAATCCATAGCGATAATCCAGAAGGAAGTGAAACAACCCGTGCCATGTGGAATTCCTTATATTTTTCACGAGCTCTCCGGAACGGAACAAAACCTGATGAAACGCGGCGCGTTCAACAGCGAGGGAAAAGATTTCTTCCAAGGCACGGTAAAACTGCTGTCTCCAGCAGATAAATATGTCGAACTGGAATCCGGCGAACAGATTGCTTACGACAAACTGGTGCTGGCCACCGGTTCGCGTCCGTCCGCGCCGAACTTTTTGAATATCGGCGCGTTCAAACAGGGAATCGCCTGCGTCTCGAAAAGTTTTTCGGAACTGGAAAAGCTCAAAAAACAAACCGATGCCGCCCAAAAAATTATTGTCCTGGGCTCCGGTTTCACCGCCGTGGAAACTGCCGAACAACTGGCGAAAAACCCGGATAAAGAAGTACATCTGGTATTCAGGGCAAGACATTGCCTGAACCGCTCATTCTCGCCCGATTTCGGAGAAAAAATAGATGAGACGCTTAATAAAACCCGGCTTGTTATTCGCCATTCATCACAGGTCAAAAAGATCATGGCGGACGGGGAAAAAGCAACGGGAATCATTCTTGACAACGGCGATAAAATCGACTCCGATTTGATAGTAGTGGCAATGGGCTTCAAACCAAATACGAAATTCGCTCTTCAGGCAGGAATCAAATTAAACGCCACCGGGCATATCGAAGTCGACAACTACCTGCGCAGCAGCGTCAAGGATATTTACGCCTGCGGAGACTGCGCGTCAACAACCGGTTTCATCACCGGCCGGCACGATAATATTATGCTGGCATCCACCGCCGCCGCCGAAGCCAGGGTATTGGGACACAATCTTTACAAAATCAGGATTAAACGCGATTTTTCCGGAACCCTGTCAGCGTTTGCCACTGAATTGAACGGTACGGTGTTCGCTTCCGCCGGGATAATGGAACAGGACGCGCAAAACGCGAATATCGACTATATTACCGGTTATTTCCAGGATGTTGACCGGCATCCTGGGACTTTACCGGGTACGGCCGAAGTTGCGGTGAAACTGCTGGCAATGCCGGAAAACGGACAAATCATCGGCGGCGAACTCACCGGCGGAAAGTCAGCGGCCGAAATAATCAACGTTATCGCGCTCGCGATCCAGAAACATGTCACCGTTTATGAGCTGATCTCTTTCCAGATGGCAACCCATCCGCTGCTCAACACCGCCCCAACCAAGTCAGTCCTGGTCAAAGCCGCCGAAGATATCGTCAACAAGCTATTGAAATCAAACGCATAAAGGATAACCCCGTCTGCAAGTTTATTGAATGTGTTGCGACGTGGATTTTGGCGGATTGCGTTTCTCGTATTCGGCTCGTGAGGACACTCACCTTCCACGTTTTACATTGTACCAGAGTTTTTTCTGGGCGAGACTCTGTCGAGCCGTTCGTGAAAACCAGGCAGTAGTAATCAGAGAGCAAACTCGCACACTGCTTTTTCAGGTTAAAGCGTCTTTTCACGAATCTCTTTCCCGATAATCAGACTTTCCGCAAAATCGGTGAGCAATGACGGCAGACTCTGAGTAAATATCTCATATTTTATTTTTCCGGCGTCATTTATCTGGAGTTTCCGGCGCAAAAGCTTTTCCAGCCTGCCCCCCAGGAAATGGAATCTCCCGGAAAAAACTATCATATCAACTCCGCCCATAACCGCAATACATGAACCGCACGCCAGCAATATGCGGTATTCCATTATTTCCCTGGCCAGAGAAAACGCCGGGTCACAAGAATAAAATACTTCCGGCAATGCCGTTCTTTTACCGGTCAGCCCCAAAATCCCGCTTTTCTGCGACAAAATATCGTTAATTTGTTCAGGACCGTAATTCAGTTTTTTACTCAACTGGGTAATTATCAGAGGATCTATCTCTCCTGATGACGTTTCGCCCGGCAAACCTTCCAGCGGAGTCGCTCCGCTTGTCGTCAAAAGCGGAGCGCCGTCCATTACCGCGGCTATTTCCGGCCTCGGCTCAAGACATATGGAAATCAACTTCGAAGCGCCGTTTCCGGCGGCTTCCTCCGCCGCCCCCATATGGAAAACCCCGTGATACCCCAAACGCCTTAAGTTCAGTTTTTCCGAGAGTTCACGGGAAAGCGCATAACTCTTTTCGCGTTCCGGCAGCGCCGTAAAAAAAGCCGTTTCAAAAACTATTACGAGAGGTATTTTCGGTCTGATTTTCCGTAACTCCCCGGCAAGGGCGATCAACGGCGGAATATGCAAAGGAGCCTGCGCCGTTAGGGACTGCAAACGCTTGAGAAGTCCGTTATCCACTAATTCGGGTTTAGTAAAAAGCGAACCGCCGTACTGCGCCCTGATTGCCGCAAAATCCGGTTTAAGGCCATTCGCGTTCAGCTCCGTAAAAATCTTTTCCAGAGCTTTTTTTATCCCTGAACTCCGGAAGCTGTCCACGGTTCCCGTCCGGAGTTCCTTTCCGCCGTTTTTGCTGAAAAAGGAGAAGTCAATTTTATCTTTCAGAAGAATCAATACTAATGAATTCATGATTTCCGCTTTCCTGTTTTATTTGAGTCTTTAAAACCCCGTCCTTGGGGGGCATAGTTCTTCGGTTTTACCATTTCAAAAATTGTTCTGCAAAATCTTCAGCCATCCAACTTTTAGTCCCGCACGGCTAGGGACAGCCGTGGCTGCACCGGGAAACTTTGCATGTTGAAAAAACAGATGTAGCCGCCCCTGTAAACGTTGCATGAGAGTTAAACTCTGAAATTCCATTAGCGTCTCTTACTCCCCTATGGGGAGTTTTTCCAATGCCGGGCTCTATGAGCTCGTTTTTTTACTTTCTTCCCCCAGCAACCGGGCCGCTCTCCGGGCGATTGCGAGTTCTTCGTTAGTGGCGACAACAATGACTCTCACCGCGCTTTCCTTCGTCGCTATGTCCAGGGGAAGTTCCCCGGACGATTCATTTTTCGTTTCATCTATCTCAATTCCGAAAGGCGAAAGATTCGCGCAGACAGCCCAACGGACATACGGCATTGTTTCGCCTACCGTATCCGTGAAAATAAGCGCCTGCAGACGCCCGACCGCCGCCAAATACGCTCCAAGATATTTGCGTATCCGCCACAGATAAATA
>JBAYCO010000510.1:0-3195 GCA_041668685.1 Victivallaceae bacterium
AGCCCCGGCTTGATCGCCTTGCAGATACATTGCGTAAGCTTTGAGGAAATAGCCTGAACAGAACCAGACGTTCCGCTGGATTTGTTCAGGGTAAAAAGGCACTTTGTTTTTGGGATCGGCCAGGAAAAGAAATTTCCGGGACGCCAGTTCGATCAGTTTTAAATTGTTTTTGTCAATGCCGGCGAGCCCCATGTTTTCAATTGCTTTGGGATTCGGGTATTCTGATTGAGTGGCTCTGAAAAAGAGAATTTCACAGTTGCTCCAGACCGGCATGTAGGACCAGTTCATATACCAGTAGAAACACAATATAAATGCGAAACCTGCCGGGAACAGGCGTCTGAGAATATGGTCTTTAGTCCATTTTTCGCGGGTTTGCCGGAGCAATATTGCAAGCATTACCCATGGGATGGCCGAGAGCAGATAATTGTAACGGTCACAGTAATCCGTTGAGCCGATCTTAAAAATACCGCTGACCGGAGCGAATATTGCTCCCCAGCATAAGCCCATGGCGACCACGAACCATATTTTTAATTTCAGGGAAAATCTTTTTACCATGGACACGGCAATGCAGAGGAACAGGGAGAGCAGAATGAAGCCGCAGGCGAGTGGCAGATAACTGAGGCTTGGAGGTGAAACTTTGGGGTATACCGGGTTTAGTTGAAACGGTACGAAGCCGCTGCATAAATACCACATTAAATTATGGGTGACTACCCATAGTTTTTGCAGTATGCCGATGCTTGAAGATGCGGATGATCCGAATTTTTGAATATGGGAAAAAATGACGAGATAAAGTGCTGTAACTGCGATGTTGGGAACCAGGAATTTTATTTCCCGCCAACCGCGCTTATGGCGGAAAGTATATGCCAACATTACTATCACCAGTCCGATTGCAGCCGGTTTTGCGCCCAGTGAAAGCAGGAGGAATACCGGGGACATTACTGAGAATTTTTTCTTTTGGCAGGCCGCAAGGTAAGTATAAAGCGAAGCCATGGCGAAAAAGACCACCAGAACATCTTTGCGTTCGGATATCCAGACGAGTGAAGGAACACGCTGGGGGTGTACGGCCCATAATACGGCGATCGCGGCGGCGATTGGTACGGATATCCGCAGTTTTTTCATGATTGCCGTAAAAATGATAACTGAACCGCAATGCAGCAGCAGATTATGGATGTGGTAAGCCACAGTACTGTCGTTGAACAAATTATAGTCAAGCATCAATGAATACGAGGTTACCGGAGTATAAAGGGCCAGCGACGTATTGACCAGCCAGTAATGGAGATTGTCCAGGTTGAACGCCATGTGCTTTGCGGCCAGGTAGTGGGCGTCATCCCATAGGAAATCATAATTTACCGCTGGAATGTATGCGATTATGGTTATTATTACGGCGGATAATATCCAGAATTTATCCGGTAAATGTTTTTCGGTTTCGTGTTTAACCTGTTCCATAAAGACTTTTATTTTCGGGTTGACGCATATTCAACATTACTATATATGCGCCGGGCCGGAAAACAAATTGAAAACCTTGATATTTGATTGACTTTCGTCCTGTGGGATTGGGCGGCAACATGACGCCAAGCCTTTCTTTTTCCTGCAAATTATCCTTTATTACGGTTTGTTTTCACTCGTATATGTGCTAAGATTATACGTACCTGTTTTGTCCGGGCCGAAGTGATTTTTGCGCCTGACTTTTATTCACATATTTCATCGCAAAGCGAGGGTTTTGAATGGCGTCTGATTTTATCCACCTGCATGTGCACAGCCACTATAGTCTGCTGGATGGAGCCTGTACTATCAAAGGGCTCATTGAAATGGCCAAAAAGTATGATATGGATTCGGTGGCGGTTACTGATCACGGTTTTATGGGCGGTATCATTGATATGTACCATAATTTCGGCAAGGCCGGCGTTAAACCCATTGTCGGCTGTGAGGCCTATGTTTCGCCGACGGACCGTTTCGACCGCAATCCTTCGACGCCTGATATTCGCGGTTATCACCTTGTATTGCTGGCGAAGGACATAAGCGGTTATCACAGCTTGTGCAAACTGATGAGCGAAGCGGCGATAAGCGGTTTTTTCTATAAACCGCGTGTCGATAAGGAACTGCTGGCGAAACACAGTCGCGGCCTGCTGGCTTTCAGCGCCTGCGTCGGCGGTGAAATTCCGCGGGCGCTCCTGAATAACGATATGGCGCGGGCGGAAAAGTCGATCGGGGAATACGTGGATATTTTCGGCAGGGATAATTTTTATCTGGAAGTTATGGACCATGGCATGCATGAAGAAAAAACCGCCAATCGCGGTCTGGTCGAACTGTCAAAAAAAATGAATTTGCCGCTGGTCGCCACCAACGACGTCCATTATTTACGCAAGGAACACGCCAAGGCCCATGAGATAATGCTTTGCATCCAGACCGGCTCCAAGCTGGACGACCCGAAACGTTTCCGCTTTTCCGGGCCGGAGTATTATTTTAAAAGTCCTGATGAGATGAAAGAAATATTCCGGGAAATACCTGAAGCGGTAACTAATACCGTCGATATTGCCGGACGCTGCGCAATTGAATTCAAGTTCGCTCCCGAAGTAAACCATTATCCGGTTTACGAGATCAATGAACCGGGAACCAGCGAAAAGGAATTCCTGCGTAATATTTGCTGTGATAACATGCCCGACAGATACGGTTTTGACCCGCGCAAACTTGAGACCTTGGACGCGAGGCAGCAGAAGATCATTGACCGTATGGATTATGAGCTTGGGGTTATCGACAATTCGAAATATTGCAGTTATTTTCTGGTTGTCGCCGATTTTATCAAATATGCGCGCGAACAGAAAATCCCGGTAGGCCCCGGACGCGGTTCCGGCGCCGGAAGCGTAGTGGCTTACCTTACCTATATAACCAACCTTGACCCGCTTAAGTATAAACTCCTTTTCGAACGTTTCTTGAACCCGGAGCGTGTCAGTCCGCCTGACTTTGACATTGACTTTTGTGAAAAACGCCGTTCGGAGGTTATCGACTACGTGCGCAACAAATACGGACAGGAGAGCGTGTCGCAGATCGGCACTTACGGTACTTTGAAGGCCAAGGCGGTGGTTAAGGATGTGGCGCGGGTTCTCGGACACAGTTTTGAGGAAGGCGACCGCATTACCAAACTTATTCCGTCGGACCCGAAGATAAACCTCAAAAGGGCGGTCGAAGAGTCCCCGG
>JBAYCO010000511.1:0-3188 GCA_041668685.1 Victivallaceae bacterium
CGCATAACGGAAAGAGGACATTCCAAAATTAAGAGCGAGGATCTCCGTCACCTCCGCACGGCTGTCAACCGCAAGATCACGCCCGGTGATTCCCATATCGATTATGCCTTTACCGACATAGACCGCAATGTCCCGCGGCCTTAAAAAGACAAAGTCAATATTGTTCCCGCTATCCGTGACGATCAGTTCACGGCCGTAACGGGAACATTTGTAGCCGGCTTCCTTAAGCAGTTCTACCGCTTTTTCTGATAAAGCCCCTTTATTGGGGATTGCTATTTGCAACATGAAATAATTTCTCCCGGCACATATAAATTTTATGCCATATTTTTATGTAGCACAACCGTCCCGGTTGTGAAGATACTCAAGCGAGACGCTTAAGCTACATGTTTAAAGGTATTCGTAAATGTCTTCAAGTTCGAGTTCATTCGCGATCATCATAACCTGCAAATGATAAAGCAGCTGTGATATTTCTTCGGCGGCGGCCTTTTTGTCCTCGTATTCCGAAGCCATCCACACTTCCGCGGCTTCCTCGACTATTTTTTTGCCGATAAAATGCTTGCCTTTATTAAATTCCCTGACCGTCCCGGAATTAATATCCTGAGCGGCTATTTTTTCCTTGAGCTCCATAAAAAGCTCTTCAAATCTTTTCATTGCCGAAATCCCTGTTTGTATTTACCGGAAGTAAGCTAATATATGCCTTGAGCGCGAAAAAACAAGAAAAAACTTTGAACATTATGCTTGTGTTTTTTTATTTGCCATATTATTATAAATGACGGCATTGGAGGATGCCTCGACGTCTGCCGAAAGAATATAAGTCGCCTCCTGCCGGCTTATGGGTTTAACCTCTTTTTCAGCCTGTGATCGCAGACGCCGGGCAAATAGAATGAAAAGGAGGCCGAAAATGACTAAGTCATTACCGCCGAAACCGTCCGTCAAGTTTTTGAAACTTGAAGCCAAGTCAATCCTGAAAGCACACAAAAACAGTGATTTTTCATGCTGTGAAATACTCCGGCATCTTCACCGGCTCAAAGGTAAATCCGACCGGGAAATTCTTGCAGGGCAAACATCTCTTCAGGAAGTCCAGTTCGCTCTCGCCATGGATTACGGCTTTAAAAGCTGGGTAGATTTGAAGAAATACGTTCTCGGCAGGACGGACAACCATAAATATCTGCATATTATATGCGGGGATTTTGCCGCGAATATTCTGCGCAACAGCACCGTTCCCGGAGACGTTCAGGTCTGGATGGAAATCTTCATTGAAGGTCCGGCGCCCGGTAATGTTTCCGAGAATGAATGGCGGAGAGTGCGCGCGGAATTTATCAGTAAACAATACTTTACCACCATGTCAATGGAAGCGGCCATGCAAAGCGCTGACGACCGCTATAAAAACCTTGAAAACGCGAAGAATTACAAAGAAGTTATTCTCTGGTTTGACGCCTGCATGTTCGACCAGACGCTGATGATCCACTTGGTCGACAGGCTCGCGAAGCTTGATTTGGGGGACACGAAATTGAGCCTGATCTGCGCCGGGGAATTTCCCGGATTTGAATTGTTTAACGGTTTCGGTGAGCTCACCCCCGGGCAAATGGCGACATTCTGGGGTACTCAGCATGAGATTACTCCCGCGGAAGTCAAACTTGCCGGAAACGCCTGGAAAGCCTTTACTTCAGACGACCCGCGAAACATAGAAAAGACAATCGCGGGGGATTGTTCCGCACTGCCGTATCTGACGAATGCTTTAAAGAGATTTCTCCAGCAGTATCCTTCCGTCGAAAACGGCTTGAGCCGGACTCAAAGCCAGATAATGCAGGCGGTAGATAATGGCGCGTCAAAGCTTGCACATATTTTCGCCGCAGTTGCCAATATGGAAGAACGTCCCTTTATGGGAACTAACAGTTTCTGGCAGTATATACATAACCTGGCAGATTGCCCTGTTCCAATGCTGAATGTGAAAGGGCCGGAGAAATTGGATAAGCTCAGCAAGGTTGACCGGGAACCGCTAACCTCCAAAGAATTGCGCAAATGGGAGGTTTCCATAACCGGCGCCGGGGAAAAAGTACTTAACAAGCAGGAAGATTTCATTCATTTAAACGGCATTGACTACTGGCTGGGCGGTGTTCATCTTCTGGGAAACGAAGCCCAATGGCGATGGGATGAAGAAAACCGGAAACTGGTAAAATGGCCAATATAAACCGGAAAATTAGAGCCGGCAAAAGCTGCGGATGAAATTAAAAAGGCATTAGCTGTAATATAGAAAAGTAATCAGAGTCATCCCACAGAAAATCAGGATATACGAGATTTTTGGAGGGCGAGACTCTGTCGAGCCGTTAGCGTTTCACATTTTCGGCTCGTGGGGACACTCGCCCTCCATCTTATAACACCGCATCACTATTTTAGTTGGAGGGCGAGACTTTGTCGAGCCGTTAGCGTTTCACATTTTCGGCTCGTGGGGACACTCGCCCCAGGAAACACATAACGCGGTGGGATGCGTAAAACGGGAAATGGGGTATTCGGGAAAATAAATTCTCCAAGTTCAAAACAAGATAAAAACAGCTTAAATTTATAAGCTGTGGGATGATAATGAAAAGTAATAACTAATATTGCTGTTTACCCTGAACACAAAAAACAGAAAAACTCAGGGGGTCAAGCCGCCGAAAACCTTGCGTGAATTCAACTGCTGCCGGCGTTTAAAATCCTGGTTGATATCTTTTATATATTCCTTTTCGTAGGGATTAAGCCCGTAAGTGGTTCCGTCGGGAAGAACCTCCGGTTCGGCAGGCAATGGTTTCCGTACCGTTTTCGGCTGCTTCTTTTTCGGGTTCCTGAGTTCATCGAGCAACTGACAGCCGCCGGCCATGCAAATCAACGCGACTAAACAGAGGAATGTCAAAAAAGATTTCATCTTTTATGTCTCCGATATTGTTTCTGAATTTTTTATCAGCGTCAATATCACATAAAAAAGGATAATTTTCAAAACAAATAAGCATTTTTCTTTAATAAAATTGAAAATCGGCAATAAATGCTTTAAGTTGGCGGCTCTGACGGTATATTAAATTGATAAAAATCAACGCGGGAGACGTTAATGGAAGATTTTGATAAGCAGATCAAACATATCTCAGGCGAACAGAAAATATTTTTTCAAAGCGGCGCAACTCTCGATCTAAATTTCCGACGAGAGGCCCTGAACC
>JBAYCO010000512.1:0-3184 GCA_041668685.1 Victivallaceae bacterium
AGTGTCCCTTTCCATGAAATAGGCAGAGTAAGAAATAAAGTATCAAGTCTTGCATCATCAAACCCTTCTCCCAGATATCTGCCGGTTGTCAGGATTAGTCGTTCTTCTTCGCCTGAAACATTTTGCAAATGTTCCATTGCCATACGATATTCTTTTCTGCGCATTCCACCCTTTAATATGATCAGGTTATCAACCTTTTCTTCAAAGCGTTCGGCCAGATATTCAAGATGATCTTTGCGCTCCGTAATAATTACCGGGCTTCTTTTGGCGCGAATTGCCTTGAGTACATCGTCAACTATCAGGTCATTGCGTTTCTTATCGTTCATGAGCAATTCGTATACCTGATGGATGGGAAGCTGCGAGTCAACGGACAGCTCGGGCAATAGTGTCGGCGTTTTGCGGACTATCACCCGATGGTGAAATGGTCGTTCCATAGCCTGTTTGCGATCATTGACCCGGTATCTGATCGGCCCGCACTGCATGAATATAATCGGATGATGCCCATCCTTTCGGGTCAAGGTTGCCGACAATCCCAGAAAATATCTGGCTTTGCATTGTTTTGCCACCAGTTCAAAGCTGAACGCGGAAAGATGATGACATTCATCGACAATAACCTGTCCATAATTTCCCACCAGATCGTCAACGACATGTTTCTTGCACAGGCTTTGAATTGTGGCGATGTCAATGATTTTTCCCGGCTTATGTTTACCGCCGCCGATAACGCCTATCTTTTCTGGTTTAATATTAAGAAAAGTCTGCAGTCGTGATTTCCATTGTTCAATAAGCTGAACGCGATGAACCAGTACCAGGGTATTTACTTTGCGCCAGGCAATGAGGTAAGCGGCAACCACGGTTTTTCCAAAAGCGGTTGATGCGGATAAAACTCCGATATCGTAAGGAATCAGAGCGGAAGCGGCATACTGCTGGTCTTCACGCAATTCTCCGGTAAATGACAAATCATGTGAAATCCCAGAAGTTCTTTTATCAACAACCTGATAAGGAAGCTTTAATCCTATAAGCAGGCCGGCAATATCCGCGGCACAGCCTCGCGGCAGCCCGATATAATCCGGAAAATCCTCACTGCAACTGATAATTCGCGGTTTGTTATATACCGGCATTCGCATGGCTTGAGTTTTATAGAATTCCGGATTTTGAAACGCCGCTAACCGCAACAGACGGTTCTTCAACGGCGAAACCAGTTGGTCTTTCCTGAAATATATCTGGTTTTCAATAACAATATCAAGTTTGGAAGGCAAAGTGATATTCAGCGGTTTTTCCTTGCGTTTTCGAGAAGGCGGTTGTTCCCAGGGTGGCTCATCATCGTTATCTTCAATTTGGACAACCCCGGTGACTCGGTTATTTTTGATTGCCTCATCGGCAAGTTTCTGTACCTCCGACAGAGACATTCTGCGAATGCCGGAAAGATATTCCCATTGATTTTCATAAGGAATAAACTGTTCGTCCAGGAATACGCTGTTACCTGATTTTCGCGGCTTTGCCTGCAGCGGCAAAGCAATGAGATTGCCAAATCCGCCCTTTGGCAAGGTATCCTGATTGGGAAAGAATCGGTCATAGGAATCAAAGCCTAATTCCGGACGGTTCTCCATTGTCTCAGTCAGGATAAATCCTCCCATCTGCCGCGCCCTGGCGGCCGGAACCGGCTCAGAGAAGAATATCCAGACATGAGCCCCGTTTCCCGACCGGGAGCGTTCGACCGCGGCTGGGATATTCAATTTATTGCAGGTGCTTATGAATGCTGAAACATCATTCGACCAGTTTTTTTTATCAAAATCAACCGCCAGAAACCAACAGGTCTCATCATCCAGCAAAGGGTAAATTCCAATGATAAAATCATTTCCTTTTTCATCAACTCCGACCAGATGCGATCTTAACACCTGTTCGGTAACCGGCAACAACTTACGACTTGGACAGTTTCCGCATTTGATTTTCGGTTTTTTGCATATTCCGGGAAGCCATTCGTTAGCACATGCTGGCTGATAACCTGATTTTCCGGTTTTTTTGCTTTCAAAACGCCGGGGATAAACATCTGTCCTGCCTTTGAACAGGGACATGAAAAGGCTGATTCTCTCATGTTCATTGAACTCGCAATGCGAAGCTGAAATATTCCGCGTTTTTTTCAACTGATGAATTTCATCTATGACAATATTTCTTCTGGAATCCAGTTCCATAAGTTCATGTTGCAATTCATACAGTCTCTTTTTAATATCTACGGCCATATTATATAGTATCGGAATTTACATTTTCTCTGAATATGATAAATTAACCGAATCAGTGAAAAATTAAAGCAATAAACATTAAAACCTTTGCAAACATGAGGAAAACAATGAAAAAAATAGCCGAAGACCAGGAACGGGAAGACAGAATCATAAATGAAATTATTGTTGACGCCTATGGAGAAGAAGAGCATGCCATGGGCTGGTACTATTATCTTCAGGATACCATTTCCTGGCCGTTCAAGGCGGAATGCGTAATTAAAATCAATTCATCTCCTCTTGAGCCCGGGGAAAAGGTTTCGGTTAAAAAGCTGGCTTCGGAAGATGATTGCATGCGCGACGTTTACGTTATGATATCCTGGAATTCCCGCAACCTGGCGGTTCCGCTCTCCCAATTGTCTCCGTATGACACTGATGACGATGATACCATACAGGCTGTAGAAGATTGGTGCTATTGGTGTCAACGCGGATATCAATTTTGACTGAAAACACACTCTTGGAGTAGTTTAAAATGATATCTTCAATCTGTCAAAACTAATCTCCCGTTATCCGCGACTTGTTTAAAACGGAGTCCAGGATTCCTGTTCCAGCCAACCGTAATTCAGAGAAAATTCCAGTTCTCTGCGAAACGGGAATTTAGAATCGCGGAGCATCACCTCACCACGTTTGCGCTTACGTTTGTCAAGCGGAATTAATGATCCGGACAATTTCTCGCACTCGGCAATACCGCAACGGAAAAGTTCGACCGGACGAATACGATTGATTATCGCCGCGATAGCCAACCCTTCCGGATCGGTATCTCCCCAATGCCGGATTTTTGTTTGTTTCGGCAGCAATGCCAGAAAACGCCGCACCGTACTGTTGGGAAAACCTGCGGTGTATACCAGCGGCGGCAAGTCCGGCTCGCGCCGCATGAAATTGAACGGCGATTCGTTTTCACAGGTGATTAT
>JBAYCO010000513.1:0-3180 GCA_041668685.1 Victivallaceae bacterium
TAAATGCTTGTCAAATTCAACAATCATGAAATGACCTTGAGCGGAGCCGGGGAAAACCTCGGTTCCGCCTTAACTGCGGCCGGAATCCCCATTGACCTGCGCTGTTCCGGCAAAGGCATCTGCAACCGCTGCAAAGTAATTTTACTTAAAGGCAGATTTGCGCTTGACGGCAAGGAATTCACCGTCGGCGACGCTCCCGTTACGGTAAAAGCCTGCCGGACAGTTGTCCTGAGCGAAAACTCAACAGTTGAAATTCCCCGGAAATCACTGGCCGGTTCCGCCCCGAAATGCGCGGAAAGCTTCAACCTCGGTGATTTTAAGCTTTCCCCGGAATACTCCGGCCTCGCCGCCGTAATCGATGTCGGGACAACTACTGTCGCCGTCGCAATAGGCAATGTCGCCGACGGCAGAATTATCGGCCGAACCTCCGACTATAATAAACAGTTCAAATATGGCGATAATGTCGTTTCCAGGATTTCATTTTCACAGGAACGGGCAGGCAATCTCGAACTTCTGCAGCGAACCTTAGTGGAGGAAAATATCAATCCCATGCTGAACAGTCTCTGCCTTTCGCACGGCCTGGATATCAACGACCTGAAAGTTATCAGCATGGCCGGGAACACGGTGATGACCCATATTTTATGGAAGCTTTCTCCCGCCGGAATGGGAGCCATCCCCTTTGAACCGGAAACCAGGATTTTTCCCGAACTGCCCGCACCCAAGCTCGGAATAGCCGCCCCCAATGCCGTCATCAAGGCGGTTCCGGCGATCTCCGGTTTTATCGGGGGTGATATTACCGCGGGCATCGTAACTTCCGGCATGCGGCAAGAACACCATTACGCCCTGCTGGTGGACGTCGGCACCAATTGCGAAACCGTCCTGCTGCGCAACGGCCAGTTGTATGCCTGCGCCGCCGCTGCCGGACCGGCCTTTGAAGGCGCCGGAGTGGCCTGCGGCAGCCGGGGCGAACAGGGCGCGATAGAAAAAATCAGGATACTTCCAGATTTGACTATTGAATACCGGGTTATAGGCGGAACTGAACCTCACGGCATCTGCGGTTCGGCAATGATAGATTTTGTCGCCGAAGCCAGAAAATGCGGCCTGCTGAATGAGTTCGGGCGTTTCAACCTTGACATGCTGAAAAAATCCGGGAAATACCTTAAGCTGCCGGATAATGTGAATGCCTGCAAAATAAGCGAAGACGGCGAAATTTACATGTCCGAAAAAGATATCGAATCCATCCTGAAAGCAAAAGCCGCCATTTTCGCCGGGATAAAATCCCTGTCCAACCTCGAAGGCTGCAACGTGGAAGAACTTCACACGATCTATCTCGCCGGCGGTTTCGCCCGGTTCATAAACGTCGATAACGCCGTAAAAATCGGCATGCTTCCGGATGTTTCCATTGATAAATACCGTAAAATCGGCAACAGCTCCCTTGCCGGGGCAGCGTTGCATATCCTTAATAAAGATGCCGGGCAGGAATATATCAAACTGATTTCAAGCGTAAATGACGTTATCCTGAATACCGTGCCGGAATTCGAAATGAATTACATCGACGCCCTGATGCTGCCGTAAAGAAAGGCAATCCATATTGCAGTCGAACAGGCCGGCTTTCGATGAAAGCGGCAATAAGCAACATTATGCGGCCTGATAACGTTTCATGTCGCCGGTCTCATCGAGACGCGGCGCTACTTAAGCCAATTTTTAGTTTTTATTCCGGTTCACCGGACAAGCATTGCATTTTTTGACCTTGCACAAAGAACAAATATCCAGTTCCTTGAACGCGGGGAAAAACACTCCGGCACGGGTCTTGGCAGGCTTCATGTAAAAATATTCCGTGAGTTCCACCCCGATTTTTTCTATGGCTTCCCGCGGAAAAACTGTGAAAATTTCTCTAAGCCCCTCTATTTTCCAGATCGAATTGTCAATCGGGACCAGGGAAATAACCTTCCTGCCCGGAAAATTTTCCGCCAGACCGGCCTTTATTTGTTCAAAAGCCTGTCCTAAAGCATATTCTTTTAAAAAATCGATCCAATAGAGCCGCAGGGGATCGTCCGTACCCGCGGCAAAATTTTCCATGGCTCCGCCGCAGGTAACAATGAATGGAAAAAGTTTCTCGGCATCAGCGGCCAGTTGCGCGAGCAATGGACTGTTGAACTCGCCTTTTGAGCTTAAAATACGCTCCGGGGTTTTGCCAATGACCGCGGCTTCAGCAAGCAGGGCCGCAGGCTTGGCATGCGGTTCCAGAGCTTTGACCAATTCCGCAAGTTCCGAATATTCCGGCATATCGGGATTCAGGCAAAGCGCGGATGCAAGTTCCTCAAGATCAAATTTTACTTTTATATCAGTAAATATCTGCATAAGCTCGATTCAACAAAATATTGGTTTATTAATAAATATAACCGCCCCGCAAGATTATTCTTCCCCTTAAGCAAACAATCATTGCTCTATTTTAACTTTTTCGGCTTTCAACTTTTCGTTTGCTTTTTACTATTTTACCCTTTAATATAGTTTTATAGGAAATTCTCGTCCGCAATTTGAAATTTACCGGGAGGTTGTTAATGAAAGTTATTTATTCGGAAAAGGAAAAACTCCATCATCCTCAATATGAATGGAATTTCGGTAAACTGGTTCCGTACCCGGAAAAAAATATCCGGGCCGAAATCATAAAAAACGAAATAGCCGCCCGCGGTATGCAGCCAATGATCAACAGCGCAAAGGAATTTTCAATCAGTCACCTTAAAGCGGTTGTTGACCCCGCAATGGTTGATTACATAAAATCATGTGAGGACCTGAATGAAAACGAATCCATATTCCCGCATATATTTCCCTATAACGACTTTACCCCCAAATTCAAATCCCATCCCCGGATTAATTTACGGAAAGCTGGATATTACTGCTTTGACGTCGGTATCGAAATCAACAAACATACTTTCACCGCAGCAAAAGCCTCCGTCGACACCGCTTTGACCGGAGCCGACCTGATATTCCGCAAAAAAGAAAAACACGTCTTTTCTTTATGCAGGCCGCCGGGTCATCATGCCGGATATGATCATTTCGGCGGATATTGTATTTTCTGCAACGCTGCGGTGGCGGCCAACTATTTGTCTCAAATGGGACGTATTGCTATCCTCGATGTCGACTTCCATCACGGCAACGGCACACAGGGAATTTTCTACA
>JBAYCO010000514.1:0-3179 GCA_041668685.1 Victivallaceae bacterium
AACCGTTCCAACTGGTAATGACGCCGTTACAGGATTTTCAAAAAGTCTTTCTCGAATTCACTGATCTGAAAAGCCGGAGCGGAGAAGTTCTTACAGCGCAAGAACATATTTACTATAATCCGGTTGCTTATGTAAATGTTCGAAAAGCAACTAATAATCTTAACATTCTTGGCCTCATTCCAGATCCACTCCCGCCAGTTGGAGAAGTAAAGCTGCAAAAAGGCCGGAACCAGCCGTTTTGGATTACCGTACGCGTTCCCCGCAGCTTCAAAAGCGGCAAATATAAAGGCAGTATCAAGTTAATGACGGAAAAAGGACTTTATGCCAGTATCCCTTTGGAATTGACGGTATGGGATTTTGAAATCCCGGAAAAGAATCCGTTAAAAACTCTTTTTCTGTTCAACGAATACTGGGCGCAACGTTTTGATAAACGCCCTCTGAATGAGATAAAAAATGATTTTTATAATAATTTTAAAGCGCACCGAATTGCCGGTACATCCACATTTTACCGGAATCACTGGCCTGAATGCGAAGTTAAAGATAAGCGCCTGAAAATAAACAGTTTTGTCGCATTTGATGCGTTTTTCGAACCTATAAAAAAATACGATTTCAATACACGCTACCATATCCCTGGAATCGGCAGACCAAGAATCGGCGGCTTTTCATGTGGTCGCTGGGCAGATAACAGCGGCTGGAAGGGATTCCCTCTGTTAAGCCCGGAATTCAACAAGTATTTCAGCGAATACTGTCGGCTGATCGGGAAGCATTTGCAGGAAAAGGGCCTGCTTGATCAGGCTTTTGCCTATGTCTATGATGAACCTTTATTGGGGAATTATTCCAAAGTACGTAAGTTGGGAGAAATTATCAAAAAAGCTTTTCCGGAAATAAAGAATTTCATAACTGAACAGCCGGAACCCGGCTTGATAGGGCCGTTTGATATCTGGTGCTGTTCCTTTCCCGGTTCGTTTTCATCTGAAACGATTAAGCCAAGAAAAAACAAAGGAGAAGAAATCTGGGGGTATAATTATCCGATGTCACTGGAACTGTCGCTGACAGCCCACCGGGTTTATACCTGGCAGGCATACCTTGCGGAATTGAAAGGGCTTCTGCTCTGGAATGTCAACAACTGGCGTAATCCCAAAATTTCCCCATGGACCGATCCGACTCCCCGGGCCAACCCCCAAGATGTGACCACCGCCGGAGGCGCAGTGGCGCTGTATCCGCATCCTGACGGCATCGGCCGATTAGTTAACTCGATCCGCTGGGAAAATGTCCGGGAAGCAATGGAAGACTACGCTTATCTGTGGCTGTTGGAAAAAACAATCGATAAAGCTAAAAAGGAATTATCATATAATGGTTATGCGGCTAGACGGCGGGTAGCGGAACTGGTATCCCCGCTGTTGAAGAACATCTATGAATATCATGATGATGCCGCGATACTACTGAAAGTCAGGAACAATATCGCGAATGAAATCCTTGAAGTGAATAAACAGCCGCTGTTGCTGCTGGAAAGCAATCTGCCCGAAAGCACTCCCCTCAAGGTAAATTCCGTTACCCTCAACGGAAAAGTCGAATCCGAAAGCCGGGTAAGCATCGGCGGCCGGCCGGTTCCGGTTTCAGACGGGTATTTCAGGCAAGATATTTCTTTGACTC
Organism: Victivallaceae bacterium; assembly: GCA_041668685.1. Taxonomy (GTDB): domain Bacteria; phylum Verrucomicrobiota; class Lentisphaeria; order Victivallales; family Victivallaceae; genus JAHOYW01. The sequence goes on from JBAYCO010000514.1 coordinate 1,654, forward strand.
CCGGAAACAACAGAATCGAAATTGCCGTCGAACGCGACGGACAGAAAAAGGTAATATACAGGAACTTTATTGCGGGCAAGGATAAAAACCTCGAATTATTCCGTCAAAAGCTGTCCGCAATGCGCCGGCAAGGAGTAAACGTTTCCTCCTATGAAAAGCTCCTCGCACGAAGCAGAAAACGGTATGGAAAAGAAGAAAGCGTCATGGTAGCCAATGCCTTGGAAGAACTGAACAAGAAAGAGTTCCAAAGTGCAATTGCCCAGGCAAAAGCGTTTCAGACTCCCAACAGCTCGTATAAGGTTCTGCTGGCCGAACTTGAACATCAATACAAGATCGGCAATATGAATAAAACGGCAAGCTATCTTGCGCAACTCGAAAAACTCAAAACCTCATCCGGAACAACAATGCCGCCATGCAAACTGGAAATAATAAAATATCACAGTCATTTAGGCTACCGGCTTAAGAATTCTGTTCTGGATGTCCTTATTCTGGAAAGCGGCGGCAGAATTACGGAATTCAAGGTAAACGGAGTTCCGACCCTTCATGTAAACACGGTCAACCTGGACAACGATTACCCTGAAAGTGTAAGGTGCGACTGGAATAAGCTGAAAAATAAAAGCTGGATAGATATCGGCGGTTATGAGGATTGGGGAGAATGGAAATGGCTCCTCGGCCATATGGACTGGAACTGTAAAATAGAGAAACTGAGTCCGGCAAAACTTAGCCTTTCCGCTTCGGTAGATATTCCGGAAACTCTTACTCCGGGAGCAAAATTCAAACTGAAAAGACTGATGACGCTGGAAGCCGGTAAACCTTATCTTAAAATAAGCTACGTCATAAGCAATCCGGCTCCGAAGTCGGACCGTTATTACCAGCAGGATCTTTATCAGTATAATTTTCATTGGCGCGCCCATACCGAGTTTTCAATCGGGAAAAGTCCGGAAAACGACAGTTTTATTATCCCCGCCCCGAAAAAATTGCGTTGTCCGGAATTCAGCTTCGCCAAACCGGAACGGCTGGAAAAATTTTACAGTCTGAACAAAAACTATGTAGGCGCTTATGATAAACTTGAAAAAACCGGAATATTTTATATTCTGCCGCCATCGATAAAAGACGTTCTGCTGTTTTACAACAGTTTCCCCGGCGGCTGCTATAATCTGGAAGTATTCAAAAGCAGAACAAAAGGATTGGCGAATTGTGAGCCGTTTAATATTCTGCCCGGGGAAAGCGTTACTTTTGATATTTATCTTATCGGCATAGACGCGGATAATATTGAAGCGGCGAAACGAAAAGTTGAACAATTCGCCGGAGAATTAAAATAAAAAACCGGGCTCAAAGAGCCCGGCATTGAAAAAGCCCACCCCATAGGGGAGATGTTAATGGAATTTCAAAGTTTAACTCTTCATGTAACGTTCCCTACGCCCCTGGGGACAGGGGCGGCTACATCTCAGTGTAGCCACGGCTGTCCCTAGCCGTGCGGGACTAAAGGTTGGATGGTAGAAGATTTTGCAGAACAATTTGTGGAA
>JBAYCO010000515.1:0-3157 GCA_041668685.1 Victivallaceae bacterium
ATATCCTCATGGAGCCAATCCCCGAAAGACTGTTTACCCGCAAACCAGCGGGATTCCCAATTCTTGGTCAGGGCTGTTCTTAATCCGATTGGATTTACTTTTTGTCCCACGCTTTAATCCCCTTAATTAAATGTCAGTTAGGGTGATCCGGAGATGACTGGTCCGTTTGCGGATTCTTCCGGCTGCACCGCGAGCTTTTGGGCGGAAACGTTTCATTGTCGGACCAGGTCCGACAAGCGCTTCTTTGACGACGAGCGTTTTGCGGTCGAGGTCAAAATTATTTTCAGCATTGGCGACAGCTGAGCGCAAGGTTTTTCCCAGCAGCTGCGCGGCTTTGCGCGGGCTGAGATCAACTACGGCCAAGGCTTCCGTTACGGTTTTTCCCTGAATAAGGCGGGATACCTGAATCGCCTTTTCCGGAGATATCCGAACGTTTCTTGTTACAGCTCTTACTTCCATAATTTACCAAACTATTTATTTACTGTATTTGCATCTGTTACGGCTTCCATTCCGGGAGCCAGACTTTCGATATTGCCGCTTACCGGCACAGCCGCCGACACAAAAGGCCGGGTCATAATAATCCTGAGCTGCGCCTGCTTCCCGATGTAATAGTTCAATCCGATGGACACCCCATGAACCGAACCGACCGGCAATACCACAACTTGCAGATCTTTGTTCACCGCCAGTATCCTGCATCTGTCAACCGGCTTCTGTCTGAATTCAAGATCCGCGAGGGTAGTCAATTTGCGGGCTCCCTTTTTTAGTTCTTCCGCGCGGAGGGTTATTTCCGCTTTCCGAACCTTCCCTATAGGCATCTGTTTAAGGAGAGAATCCACAAACTCGCAAAATTCAACACTGCGCAGGGCAAGTGTCCTGCTGTTGTCAAAGACATCGCTGAGAGTTTGTATCAGCTGGCCTTCCCTGAATGTCGCCGCCTCCATTTTCGAACTTGCCATGGTGGCTGCTATGCTCAGCTGCAATCGACGATAACTTTCATTTTGCGCTTGAAAATTTTTTGTTATTTCAATCAGCTCTTTACGGAGAAGTTCATGGTCTTTTTTCAACCCCCGGTATTTTCCGGTCAACTTCGCCGTGTCACGCTGCGCTTCGCCCAATTCTTTCCGCAATTCCGACAGCCGGTTAAACCTTTCAGCATCTTTGAGTTTGACTTTAACCGTCATCTTTGCGGAATTCAGAGCGTCGCCGCTGTGATTTCCTGCTTCCTGCGCCGAGGCGCCAAAAAGCGGCAAAGCATATAAAATAAGCACAAATATACTAAATGTCCACTGCTTTTCATTAAAAATCAGCGTTTTTTTAAAGCAGAAAGACGCCATAGTAAAAACCCGCGTTTATTCTTATACTTTGCTTATTCGTTGGCAGACAACAACTTAATAGAGACAAAACGCCCTAATTGTCATGCTGCGAACCTTTACTATAGCCCAACATCGTAAAAAAACAATCTGAAAACAAAAAAAATCCAACCCAGCCGGCTTATTGTTATTTTGCCTGAATGTCGGCAGCGCCGTATTTGAGGAGAAGGGAGTGAATGTTCTGATGGCAGGTCAGGATAACGATCTGCCGTTGGCGGGCGAATTCGAAAATCGCCTCTACCGCCAAGTCGAGTCGGGATTTGTCAAAATTCACCAGAATATCATCGAAGACCAACGGCAGGCTTTCGGTTTTCTCTTCATATTGTTCAACTAATCCCATGCGCATCGCCAGGTAAAGCTGTTCGCGGGTGGCACGGCTTAATTCGAGAACTTTGCGCGCCGCGCCGTTGGCTCCGACCAGCAGCAAGTCGTCGGAATCGGCCGGTTTGCGGATGTTCACATAAGCGCCGCCGGTCAATTTGCTGAATATCCCGGCTGCCCGGCTGATAACTTCCGGCTGCCGTTCGCGTTCATATTTGCCCACGGCGCGGTTGATCAGGAATTCGGCGGCCCGATACCCGGCCCACTGTAAAGCATAATCGCGGATTTGCTGGACACTGCATTCATGTTCATTCTGCAACGCCGTCAGCTTATCGCCTGAAACCAGGTTCCGGCGTTCCTGTTTCAAAACACCATACTGCGTATTGAGTTCCGCCAGTTCCCTTTCCAAAGTTTCTTTATCCTCAGCATTTTCCCCGGAAAAATTTTCGAGTTGGAAGCGGATTTCATCAATTCCGGTGTTCAGGCCGAAAATATTTCTAAGCCGCTTCCGGGATTTTTCAAGTTCTTCATTCAGCTTATCGCGTTCCCGGCAATAAGCCAGTATTTGCCGCAAATCCTTTAAATCTTTCGCCTTGAACCTGTCCAATATCGCCTGAGCCGCGGTTTCAAGGGTTTCAGTTTTATTTTTCAGCAAAGCGGCGGCGGCCTCCGATTTTTTCATTTCCGCCGCAATTTTCCCGTGTTCTTCCACGGCCTTTTCATTTTCCCTGAAAAGCCGGGAAACGATTTCAATATTCGCCAGGATATCCGCCGCCAGTATTTTCTTATCAAACGCCGTCGCGACTTTTTCGAAAGTCCGGTCAACCTCCGCCAGCCAGAGTTTTTTGTTTTCCAGCTCTTTTTTCAGGGCGGCAAGGTCATTTCGGTTTTTCAGGCGGTTTTTATATATTTCCGCGCAATTCAGAAGGTCGCGCGGCGCGAGAGTATCCCGGAAACCGTTCCGGCTAAGGAATTCCATCCACTGCGTTTCGATTTCGGCGGCTTTCTTTTCCAGGGGGCCGGACTTATTCTTGTCCTCGTCCCTGTCGCCGCTGAAGCTCTGGGCGGCGGCGATTACGGCGGGAACAGCAAGCAAGACCGCAATCGCTATTACCACGAGGGAATTGACCACAATGCCCGCGGCAAGCATTAACAAATCCAGAATGCCGATAAAAACCAGGGGCAGCAGGTTTCCGGGCATAGTTTTCTGCCGGTGCGCCTGTTGCTGCAAGAGAGCGTCAGCGGTTATTCTTTTCTGTCGCAGATCGTTGAAGTCCTGTTCAAATTCATTGATTTCGCTGATAAACTCCAGCGTAAAATTAAAGTCTTCCGAAATTTCGCCTTCAAGCCACAACGACGCTATGTTTGCTGAAGCACCGTCCGTTTCTTTCGCAAGCCGGTCAATTTGTCCAGCCAGTTCGCCGACCCGCTGCGAATCGGCCCGGTAACGTTCGGAAGAACGTTCG
>JBAYCO010000516.1:0-3155 GCA_041668685.1 Victivallaceae bacterium
CATTTTTAAAAAGCCTCTCTTTTCGAGAGCGGTACTATCCAAGCGCAACAAGTTGCGCAAAATTTCGAGCCGTCAAGAGGCTCGACCAACGCGTTGCCTTTCGCTACGCTCAGGCTCAGCCTGCGCAAAGTCGGCCGTTGGATCACCGAGGCGAATGTTGCCTTTCGCGTTGCTCAGGCTCAGCCTACGCAGAGTGCATCCGCCTTTTTTTATAAAACTTTTGACACTACCGGTTGATCATTAATTTTAAAACAATGTTCCCTGTTCTTTTTCCGGCAGAGCCTGATTGTTTTTGGGCGCGGCAAAAAGATCGTCAGCCGGAATTTCCGGCTGCGCAGGGGAACTTATTTTTTTCAGCCATTCGTCCAGGGTCGTTATTTCTATGTCCAGTTTAGCGGCTTTACTTAACTTGCCGCCGCCCGCATTGGGATCAAGCGCTACTAACAGCGAGAGCTCACTGCTCACGGTGGAAACCGGTTCGTAACCGTTTTGCTCCGCCAGTGATTCATAGTAGGAACGTTTTTCCGGCATTTTGCCGGTAAAACAGATAGTCGGGCGGGTGATATCAAGTTGTCCCTTGCTTTGTTTTACTTCCAGGGCGGAAAGCAGTTCGTCAATGAAAGCGTTTTGTTCCGCCAGTTGTTCATGCAGGGCGTTGGCGCGTTCAGGGCCGATGGTAACAATATTTTCCATTGCTTCACAGCTCATTTCGCGAAGCTCATCAAGAGTGAATTCGCTCATTATCTTTTTGGCTATATTGGTTCCGACGTTAGGGACGTTCAATGCCGCGAGCAACTGGTAATCGGTGACTTTGCGGGCGTTTTGGATTTCATTGAACAGATTTGTCGCCGATTTGGCTTTGAAGCCTTCAAGTTGCAGGATATCGGACAATTTCAGGTCAAAAATATCTTTAAGGGTCATAACCCCCAAATGAGTCATCATTTTTTGAATGTTGGGTTCGCCTAAACGTTCGATACCGATATTTTTAACTGCCGCGGTCAAAAGTTTCAGGCGTGTCGCCGAGCATTCCGGGTTCGGGCAGCAGAGTTCCGGCCCTTTCCGTATCAAAGCCCTGCCGCAATTCGGACAACTGTCGATTATGGTGTTTTGACGGTTTTCGCCGGGTATGGCGCTGACTATATACGGGATTACGTCGCCGGCGCGTTCGACTACGACCCTGTCGCCGATTTGAATGTCCTTGTCGAGGATATTCTGGACGTTATGCAGTGACGCGTGGCGGATCGTAACGCCGCCGATCTCGACCGGTTCGATTTCAGCGACCGGGGTGAGGCAGTTTTTTCCGAAACTCCACTGTATATTTTTCAGGAGACTGTCTTTGCGGATGCCGCTGAACTTGAAAGCGATCTGGCCGCGAGGATGGTGAGCGGTATTCCCCAAAGATTCGCTGTATTCCTCGTCCGCCAGTTTAATAACGATGCCGTCCATAGGGTAGGGGAGTTTTTCAATTTCTTCCAGCAATTCCGGCCAGCGTTTTTCAAGTTCGCAGAATTTCACTTTATATGAGATCATTTCGTAATCGACAAGCGTAAGTTTGGCATGTTGACGGAGCATGTCGCTGATATCCAGAAGCCCCATGATGCCGCCGACTGCGTTACGGGAATTTTTGTAGGTGCCGCCGTTTTTCTTGGTGATATGTGAATAGATATTTTTGAAATCATCGTTACGGATGAGTATTTCCCCCCGTACCGGCCTGTCTACCGGCCCGGTATAGTCGGCGGTTTCCAGTTCGATCAAAGGAAGTTTGCCGGATATGTCTTCGCCTGTTTCGCCGTCGCCGCGGGTGGCCAGGATATTGTCGGCGTAATTGGCGGATATGCCGTCGTATTTGGGTTCGATCAGATAAAGTTCGTTATCGGAACGTTTATTTTTTGTCGCCCATGCCAGCAGATCCTCAAAAGAATAAGCTTTATCCAGTGAAAGCATCGGTTTCAGATGAGTTACTTTTCCCGCTCCGGCGACTTTGGGAGCGTTGACGGCGTTGACCAGCGAATGTTCCGGGTTGATTTTCGCCAGGACGCGGATCAATTCATCATAACGTTCGTCGCTTATTTCGAGCGTGCCTTTTTCCCAGTAACATTCGTTGTGGTGGGTTATGAGCTTAACCAGTTCGTGTTTGTTCAGTTTTGAAATGTCAAAGTTGATCCAGTCAGTCACGATACGGCTCCTTCATAATTTGTTTGCCGTTTTTAATATACACGCTTCGGCGTAAAAAAAAAGCCCGTCAAAAGACGGGCCCCGGAGAATAGACTTTACTTCTCGACTGGAACAACAATACCGCGCATAATGATGTTCTGACAGAAAGTAAAGACTAAAAATGTCGGCAATGCCGCAATTATCAGGGAAGCGAAAATAACTCCGCGACAGCTTGAGGACTGCAACTGGTACAGCCACGGCATGATAGTCCACATCCTTTCATCCTGACAGTAAAGGAGAGCCATCATAAAGTTGGAATATGCCGCCTGGAAAGTCTGCAACGCAATTACCGCCAGGATCGGTTTTGACAGGCTCATGGTAATCTGGAGGAATATCCGGCATTCGCTGGCGCCGTCGATCATGGCGCTTTCATAGAGCTCCTGCGGCAGCGAGTCAAAGAACCCTTTCAACAGGAAAATAGAATAACCGTTTGCCAAGGCCGGCAATATCAGGGCTCCATAAGTATTGAGGAGGTTGAATTCGCGCAGCAGCAGGAATACCGGAATCTGAGTAACCATCGGCGGGAACGCCATAGTGACCATCAGGAACAGCAGTATTTTGTAAGTCGACGGCGGATTGAAGCGGCTGAGCGCGTAAGCGGCCAGCGGATTCACTATCAGCGCGCAAAGTACGGCGGAGGCGCAATACACGAAGGTATTCCAGATGGCGCGGCCGTGAAGTACGATATAATCAAATACCGCCAGGAAATTGCGTTTCAGAAATTCCCATTTCAGGGTAGCCGAATGCTTTTTCATCCATAAATAATGAGCAGCCTGCTGCGGGCTTTTAACATCGCTCCACTCGTCATAATTGGTGCCGAAAACCTTATTGGCGGCGGAGATAGTTTTATATTTGTCTTTCAGGTGATCCCGGAAAGACAAATATAAAACTATCTCCGCCGCCAATAAGGTTTTCGGCACCAATTATGACGAGTGGAGCGA
>JBAYCO010000517.1:0-3138 GCA_041668685.1 Victivallaceae bacterium
ATTTCCGGGAGATTTTTATAATAAGTGAACAAACAGGTATCGAGCGCGGCATCTTCCTGCCCCTTGAAAAACATTGCTTCTCCATCCCCCCGGCACCCGAATGGAGCATAGCTTTCGTTGATGACTTTAAAGCCCAAATCCTGAAGTCTCTTAACCATTGAAATCCCCGCTTCCGCCTCCGAAACCCCCTGTTTCCTGGAGAAGTCAAGGGTGTGGAAGGACAACGCGTAAGAATCCAGCCAGAGGCCGTCAAAACCGCAGTCCTGCTTCAATTGCCTTAAGTTTTCCAGGAAATATTTCTGCACTTCGGCCCGCGGCGAGATCGCCGTAATGTGAAAATATACATAGGTATAGGGGGAACCGTCGGCTTTCCGGATAATCCATTCGGGATGCTGAGTCAGATAAGCGGAATGATTGGCGAGATGAAATCCCGGATACCATACGAAAACCTCAATTCCCCGCTCATGCGCCTGATTACAGAAAATACGGAACGCGTCCCTGCCGCCGAATTCTTCAGCTATTTCAAAGTCTATTATTCCGCATCTGGAATCATAGATCAGATTCGGCTGGGTTTTTACCGGAGTACCCAGGGTACGGTAACTTATCCATGGGCTGCCGACAAACATTCGTTTGAAATTCATCTCTTCGCATAACGCGATGGCTTTTGCGGCGAAAGCATCGAATTTTCCCTGCGGCTTCATGGCTTCCGGCGGGTTGCAGCCGGGAGTTCCGCCGTCGATCGGGATATTTGCCATCGGCAGCGGTTTTTCCGCTTTTATTCCCGAAGCGCGTCTGAATCCGGCGCTTTCCGCGAGAAATATCCCGCTCCACAAATTTTTCTCCATAGTTTGATCCATAGCCTCGCGGCAGACCAGGAAACTCAAGGCGGGACTTTGCCATTTGCTTTCGCTTTCCAGGGTAAATTTATATTTCAACAGCGGGCCGCCCACTTCCCAGTTCCCTTTTGATGAAAACAGTTGCGTCAGGGAACTCAGGCGCGTTAACAGCACGCCTTTATCCGAACCGAAAAAATCAAACGGCGAACGTTGGCACTGCCATATTCCCCAGCAAAATCCCGGCCAGTTTTTATCTATGGAAGAACATTTGTCCGCGGTATACAGATCCTGAATATAAGCCCTTTTGAACATTCCGCTCAACGGCAGGCTCATTTCCAGTTCCATGGCGAAAGGTATTTCCGACAAAGCCGCGAATCTGATACTTATCCCGGTAAACTCCCGGTTATGCAACGAAAACGTATCCCGGCTTACCAGCATCCTGAGTTTAAAAACGCGCTCAGGATCACGGTTGCCGGTAATATTTCCGCTGAACGCAACGCCGTCTCCGCTTTCCGGCATTTCCGTCCATATGAGCTTACGTTGCGGCGCAAGGTAATTAGCCTCTCCCCAGCCGTCCAGGCAACGGTAATGGAATTTCAGGGAATCACGAAGTACTCCCATGCCGTTTAAGGCCATACCGGCGAACCGGAGATTATTGTTTTCGATGCCATACTCTATGGCGTCGGTTTCCGATAACGCAAATTTTTTCGTACCCATAAATTGTCTCTTGCCTTAAAAATTCATTTGATTTCGGTTTTATTTTTCTTTTCCAGCCCCAGTTCGACCGCGATCAGCAGTTCGCCTTGGGTTTTATCCCGCGGCTTACCGCCCGCCTGTAAACTTTCGGTATGAAAACTTAACCCCTTATCGCCGCTGGCTGAACTTCTGCCCGTCCGGCGGGAATTGTCTATCGCCATATAAAAAATACCGTAACGGCCTTTTGCGGAAACAGTCCAGGTGAATTTCACCGTATTTTCTCCGGATTTCAGGAAAGCAGGTTTTAAGTTCAGCGAATGCCAGCCCTTTCCGGCCAGTTCTGCGGCCGGTTTGTTAACTGCCGGTTTGTCGTTGATATAAATGGAAATATTGCCAAGCTCTTTTGCCGTATGTTGTTTCAGTACCGGATCATAAGGATCATGGCCCATTTTGTAATGGAGCTTAAACGCCTTTATATCGGAAAGCGCAATATCCACCTTGAATTTTTTGCAGACGATATCTTTGGGAGATCTGCTCCAGCCCCACCAGGATTCTTCGCCGGCTCTGCCGCTTTTTATGTCTCCCTGGACGACCAGCCATACCAGATCTTCCCCGGCGGCGGAAGAATTCTGAGCGGAAAGGGAATCCTGAAGCCCGAAAATAAATGCCAGGAGCAGGCCGCAAATTATTTTAGTTGAAACAGTAATTTTTTTCATGACATTTCTCCGTATTGGTTTTTTATAATGAACCTATGATCAATCTTTTTCCTTGGTCCAGCCGGGATCAGTTGAGGCGATCTCTTTCCGGCTTCTCACGTATCCGCTGTAATACAGAATGTTTACCGATCCGAGATGTCTGAAAGCCATCGTGGAACAATAGTGTTTGTTAAGATAATCTCCTCCGGTTGCACAGGCGTCCATAAGCACAAACGTATCTCCGGCAATGATCAATTTGGTTGGAAAATAACTTTCGGTTATGCCGAATGCCCCGGCACAGTGCCCGTAATCCAGCAGATAACCGCTGTCATTAACATGCGGATTTTGCGCCGGGCAGCAAATAATAGCGGCATTTCCTTTCCCGTTCGGTTTGGTGAAATGTAGATATTTTTGTAGTTTTTCGGCGATAAAGTACTGCATTCTGCCGTTGAGGTCGGGAAGATAGCCATTATTGTCGTCAATATACTGGATAGAGGCTATGCCTAACTGTTTCAAATTGTTGATACAGTCGATTTGTTTGGCTTTCTCTCTCGCTTTTCCCAAAGCCGGCAGCAGCATTGCGGCAAGTATTGCTATGATAGATATTACCACCAGCAATTCGATAAGGGTGAAAATCAGTGATCTTCCGGACAATTCGCTTCGTCTGTTAAACATTTGAGCCCTCCTTGGTTAACCGTTTTTTTTATTTTATTCTGTAAATCCCGTCCTTTGGGCGGGGTCATAGTTTTTCGGTTTTACCATTTCCATAAATTGTTCTACAAAATCTATCGCCATCCAACCTTTAGTCCCGCACGGCTAGGGACAGCCGTGGCTACACCGGGAAACTCTGCATGTTGAGGAAACAGGTGTAGCCGCCCCTGTCTCCAGGGGCGTGGGGAACGTTGCATGAG
>JBAYCO010000518.1:0-3136 GCA_041668685.1 Victivallaceae bacterium
GATAAGCAGGTCATAGTCGGATTTGTATTCGTAGATAATGCCGTCTTCGACGTAGCGGTCGCGGTGGACGTATTTCCCGGTGGCGTAGCTGCCAAAGAGAATAACCATTTCCACTTCTTTATATTCAAGCAGGGTTTTGACGATCTTTTTCAGTTCGTCCTTTTTAGCTTTTGGCAAATGTGACAGTGATTTCTTCATAGTGAAAATATACAGTAGTCTCATAGGTTGACAAGGAATAAACAAAAATAAAAAATGGCGGATGTAACGCCTCGGCAATCGACAGTTGAATCCCGGATGGATGATTTTAAAGCGGCAGAGGGCCGCCGCAGTCCCAAAGAGCCTGACGGCTCAGAAAATGTCTTCCTGAAATATTGCCAAAACCATAGTTCCGGACTATAATATCTGAGAGGCAGGATTATGAAGACAATAATATTCCTTATTTTATGTTTGTTATCAGGCTTTATGCCGGTAAAAGTAAAATCAGAGGAGCGGAAAATGAATAAACTTACGAAAGAAGAAAAATATGTGATTATCGATAAAGGCACGGAACCGCCTTTTACCGGAGAATACAACGATTTTTTCAAAGTCGGCGTTTACGCCTGCCGCCAGTGCGGAGCGCCGCTTTACCGGAGCGATGATAAATTCAAAACTTCCTGCGGCTGGCCTGGGTTTAATGACGAATTCAAGGGCGCGGTAAAGAAAACCCTCGACGCCGACGGCAGACGCATCGAAATCACCTGCGCCAAATGCGGCGGACACCTCGGCCATGTCTTCACCGGGGAACAAGCCACCCCCAAAGATACCCGACACTGTGTAAATTCTATTTCGATGACTTTCGAGCCCGCGGATTCCGGGAAACTGCGGCGGGCGATTTTCGCCGGAGGCTGTTTCTGGGGCGTGGAATATTACCTGCGGCAGGCTCCGGGCGTTATCCTCGTCACTTCCGGTTATACCGGCGGCAGCAAAGACTACCCGACCTATGAAGAAGTATGCAACGGGAAAACCGGACACGCCGAGGTTGTTGAAGTTGTTTTTGATTCCACTAAAATTAGTTTTGAAACGCTGACGAAACTCTTTCTGGAAATTCACGATCCCTCTCAGATCAACCGTCAGGGACCGGACATCGGGGAACAGTACCGTTCAGCTATATTCTACCTGACCGAAGAACAGAAAAAGACAGCGGAAAAACTCGTAAAGATACTTAAAGATAAAGGTCTGAAAGTCGCCACTGAAGTCAAAGCCGCGGGGCGTTTCTGGCCGGCGGAAAATTACCATCAGGATTATTATCAACGTAAACGGACCGCTCCATATTGTCACGGCTATACGAAAAGATTTTAATACCGTGCACTTCGCATTTTTAAAAGCGGAGAAGGCTCGCCATAGTTCCAAGAGCCTCTCGGCTCAAATAAAAAATTTCCGTTTTTTTTGCTTTAATTTTACCTGCGGGTATTGACAAAGTCTTATAACAATGTTATACTATGATATAGCATCACCATTATTAACAATTATTTACAGATTTGTTATGACAAATTATAAAAGCAATGAAACGGAATTATTCCCGTTAAGAAAAGAGCCTCTGTATAAACAAGTTAAGAAAGCTCTGCGGGTATATATGAGCAATACGACGTCGAAGGTTTTGCCTACTGAAAACGAATTGCAGAGAATATTCAACGTTTCGCGTATTACTGTGCGCAGGGCGCTGAAAGAACTGGAAGATGACGGCCGGCTGAAGACCGTCCAAGGCAGTGGTCGAGTCGTCGTTCCTCCGGCAAAACAACCCAGGACCGGCTATGTAGGCATTGTCCAAGGGGAAGGCATTGCGGAGTATCAGCAGGAATTGATCCACGCGGTTGACATGTGTCTCAAAAAACGCCGAATAACCACGGCATTGAATATCATTGACCGGCGTTTTGATGATATTGAAGAATCCTTGGCGGCATTTATCAAGAAAGTGGACGGGCTGATTTTTTGCGGTTTTACCATAACCGGCAGCAATGTTTACGACATTGTAAAAGACTGTCTGCCCAGTTGCGTGATCCTGGAAGATGACTGCAGCCTTGACTATCCCATGAACTTGGTTCAGGGAGACCGTTTTGCCGGTTTTGAAAAAATAGCCGCTCACCTGAAAAGCCTTGGACATGAAAATATCGCCTTCATCGGTACGGCGAGCGATCAGATGCGCATTGGAGGGATAGAAAAAGGATTGGGTAAAACGCTGGATCCGGAGTTGATAATCAACGCTGTCGGCTGGCGGCATACCGCCTACATTGCAGCAGAAGAACTGCTCATGAAAAAGAAACCTTTTTCGGCAGTAATCTGCAACAGTGACACCTGTGCCTTAGGCGTCATGGACAGGCTTTTGGAAGCAGGCATCAAGATCCCCGATGAAGTAAGCGTAACCGGCTATGACAATATAATAAGCTCAAAATATTGCCTCATTCCATTAACCACAGCCGCGGCGCCAAAAATAAAACTGGCGGAAAGAGCGGTGGAACTGATATTGCAAACTCCGGAAACTGTCGATAACGATGGCTCCCCTGCTAAAATATTAATTGAACCGGAGCTTGAAATAAGGGCATCCACCGGCAAACCGCCGCGGTAATAAGAATAAAGATGGCGCATTGTCAACAGCAATTTAAAAAAGTGGAGAGGCTATATGAAAAAATAACATCGTGAGAAACTTTCGCATGGCGCAAATAATTGCTGTAAATATAAAAAAATAAGTTCTTAAAAATTTTGCGGATTCAGGAGAATACAAGATGTTTAATCCCAGACTCGGAGCAAGTATTCATACAATAAGCACCTGCATCGATGATAATATCATAAAATTAGTTGCAGATTCAAAAATCAAAACCATTGAATTATCTCAACACTTGTTCCTGGAAAATATGGAATATATGAAAACGCAAATTAAAAAGCTTTCCGTTTCAGGAATTAAAATTGCGTCAGTTCATGTCAATTACAGAGGATTTGATATCTCCGCGGCAAATGAAAAAACCAGGCGGGAAGCAATTTGCAATACATTTGAAGCAATTGCTTTGGCTGAAGAATTTAATGCGCCGATACTGGTTATGCATGCCAGCCTGGAACCGATTAAAATTGAAGAAAGAGCCGAACGGAAAAAATACGCAAAAGA
>JBAYCO010000519.1:0-3135 GCA_041668685.1 Victivallaceae bacterium
CCCGCTCATACTGCCCAAAAGCCATCAGAATATTGAGCATCATGCGGCCTGAAGAGGTCGAAGTATTGATGTCCTGGGTGACGCTGACAAAGCTGACATTGTGCTGTTCAAAAAACTCCGCCAGATTCATAAAATCCAGCAGAGAACGCGATAGACGGTCCATTTTGTAAATAACCAGAATATCTATCCCGCCGGCTTTTATATCCTCCATAAGGCGTTTCAACGCAGGGCGTTCTGTAGTGCCGCCGGAGTAACCGCCGTCATCGTAATGCGCAGGGAGCAATTGCCAGCCGTTGTGCTTCTGACTTTTGATATAATTTTCGGCCGATTCCCGTTGCGCGTCCAAAGAATTATATTCATTTTCCAGCCCCCTCTCGGTACTCTTCCTCGTATAAATAACGCAACGTTTGATTTTTGCTTCAGATGATTCAGACATATTAACCTCGTTTTTTATGTTTTTTTGAAGGCAGGCCCCACCACTTCCGTCCGTTCCACTGCGTCCCGGTAATAGCGGTGGCGATGGCTGACAGCGAACGGTACATCTGCCCGTTGTACTCGAATCCGTCCTCGCGGACGATGGTTTCATAGAGTTTGCCGTTCCATTCGCGGGTAAAACGGGTTCCGGGCAGAATTTTGCCGTCGACTTCAATACGTGTTTTGACTTTTTTCCCTTCGGCCTTGTCGGCAATTTCGTCCAGTTTTTCCCTGATCGGCTCTTCCAACCCGCCATAAAAAAGCTCCTGGATGCGATATGCCAGCCGACGTTCCAGAAAGGCCCGGCGGAAACTCGGCGGCTCAGAACCGTAAAGATCGCGCCACTTGTCGTCAAGTTCACCGCGACTCATTTTCTTTAAAGCGGTCAACTGGCGCAATACCGAATTTCGGTTGCAGTCGTTTGTCATCACTTATCCTCCGGTTTGATCATGAAGTTTTTATAGGCGCCGGAGAAATAAAATTCATTTAAGTCCATGCCTAAGAGTTGCGACTCGGCGTCCCCCGGCCACAGGCCGGTCCAGCGGGCGAATTGCGGATCGTGTCCCTCACAGGTACAGCCGAGCCGTTGAAGCCCGCAGACGCTGCAACGTTCGATATCGCAGCCGTCATGATGCGGCTGTCCGGGTGCTACTCCGCAGTCCGGGCAATTTCTTAATTTTTCTTTGCTCATTTTTCACCTCCAAATGGTTTTTCCGGCCAGATGCCATCGGGTAAACGACGAGCCGAAAAATGGATTTCATGCATGACATAAGCCCATGCCGCTATAATCGAGCCGTCCGCTTTTCTGGCGGGGATCAATATCCGGTCGAAATAAAACGGTGTTCCGAATAGCTTATCGAGCTCAGGAACGTCCTTTTCCGGGTCATAGAAAGTTACCAGTTCGCCGTGTACCGTGTCCCAGCCGTCATGGATTTTGTATTCCAAATCGCCGTGGTCGTTTTCCTGATACTGTTCCTGTGCGGACTCGAAGGCATCCTTTATTCCCGCCAGTATTATGCTGTCGTTCGGGACTTGCAGTACCGGGGAATCGGGCGGGAGCAGATAAAGTTTCCCGCAGACCGTCGCTTTTCCCAGACTTGCCACACGGCGGGAACATTGCTGCTCCCAGCCGTTGTAGAAAAACATGATCAGTTCACACATGGTTCACCTCCCTGTTCCGCAAGGGCGAACATCCCTTTTCCGGTCTTTTGGAAACGGGGGTTTTCTTTATGGGAGTCCCGTAAAATCGCTGCTGACAAGGTGCAATGTGGGGTCTTACCGGCAGGGCTTTTCCAGATTTCGGTGTCTTCCATCGCGACGATAAGTTCCTTTGCCGACATCGGATATGAAGACCCTTTCAGGACTTCCGCCGCCGCGTCCAGCATGGTGAGCTTTTTCGGTTTATCCTCTGGAGTTGCGGCGGGCGGCGGAACTACCGTCGGAGCGGCATGTTCAACCGGGCGGATGAACCGCTCGCTGTTGTTGACCGGCATGAATTTACCGGCCGCCGTTCTCACTACCCAGCCGCGTTCGGAACCGCTGATTACTTTTACTTTGACTTGATTGTGTCCGATTTTTACGATGTAGTCTTTGCCGTTGTGAATTTCATTTGCGTTCATTTTTTTCTGTTCCTTATATTTGAGGTTGTTTTTATTCCGGCCAGCGACCGGATTTGAGGCTGATCGAACCGGTAGGAATCCGGTACATTATGTAGACCCAAGCCGCGACTATGATGCCGTTTGCCTGACGTATCGGCAAGAGAACCCGCTCGTAATATCTCGGATGCGATTCCAAGCAGTCAATCGGCGGTACATCCCGGTCCGGGTTATTGAACACGACCATTTCGCCGTGGACTTCCCGCCAGCCGGTCTGAATATGGTATTTCGGCTTGGTCCGATTATGCTCGAATTGCGTTTTTGCGTCCAGCGTCGGAGAGTCCGTCCCTCTGGCAATAATATTTTCCGGCGGAACCACTAAAGCCGGATAACCCGGCGGCAGTTGGTAAATCCGTCCGCAGACCGTGGCTGGTTCGATGTTCACCGCATTGCGGCAGTAACGGGAATTTCCCTGCTGCCGCATAAGCGAACCGTAACAGAATATAAAAATGTTAGTCATAGCCTGTTCCTCCTTGATTGGGTTATGAATTTAAGGCGATGGATTTGTGGGCTGATGAGGTCTTCGACATCGAAAACCGCGCAGGTCATGTGCGGCAGATTCAGTTTGAGCCAGTTTTTATCGCCCCGCAAAGCGGTCATGATATGGATGCTTGCGGACGAGTAAATGATCGCTTTCATTATTGGGTTGTAAAATAAACTCAAAGGCTTGTTCCCTTTCAGGATTACTACTTCCTTCGGGGTGACGAGCGAGGTCAGAACCGCCGCCAACTGCCCCCGGCAATGCTTGATGCATTCCAGCAGTTTTTCTACTTGGATTTTTCCGCCGGGTGCGTATTTGTCGGCCAGCCGGACGACGAGTTCGCTGTCGACTTCCGCGAATCTGCTCAGGCAAAATTTCCTGAATAGCGTATCGGCGTTGAAAATTGTGCCGTTGACCGTGCCGAGACAGCATCCCGACCTGATCGGATGGGCGTTCTCGGTTTTTTCCGCACTCCCGACCGTCGCAAACCGGGTATGCCCCATCAGCAAGGTCGCGTCCGGTTTC
>JBAYCO010000520.1:0-3107 GCA_041668685.1 Victivallaceae bacterium
AAGGTAAATGCAACGGCACCCCGATCATCTTCATATAAATTTTATACAACGGATATAATCCGGCCCGGAATTTCGGAAAATTCAGCAGCATGAGAGTATTCATATATTGCCCTTCCAACTTATTTGCCGATTTTGTAAAAAGTAATTAAAAGGTTAATAAACGCTCCCAGAGCCATAATCACATAAGTCCCCGCTGTCGCCAGAGCAGCCCCGATATAACCGTATCCAGGAATCAATACCGTATTGAGAATAAAGTTTACGATCACGCACCCGACAACCAGAAAAGCGGCGCTCCGCTGCCTGCCGCCAGAATTAAGCGCGCTGATATTAAACGTGGCGATGGAGAAAAATACCATCCCGGCCCATAAAATAGTTACCGCCGGGGCCGCAGCCACGTATTTGGCGTCGAACAGGATCGTAATAACAGCAGGCGCAAAATAAATCCCGCCAAGCATAAACACCGGGAGCGTCAATAACATTAACAAACTCCCAATGCAGCATGTTTTCCTGATCCCGGCATAATCCTTTTTTTCCCACATCTCAGCCACAAACGGGATAAACACGGCGGGAAACACAAAAAAACTCTGAGCTATCTGCATTATCGGCAGGGCGATATTATAGACCGCAACCGCTTCCAAACCCGCCAGCCAGGTAAGACAGACCGTATCCAGATAATACATGATCGATATGCCGGCAGTGGAAACCGCAATCCAGGAACTCAGGGAAAAAACGTTTTTGATATCACATTTACTCATCCCTTTAAGTGAAATCAACCTGACCCCGTAAGTCCTGACAATAAAAAACTCTGCCGTTACGACAAACACTCCGGCGGCAATAAACCATAAAATACAGGCATCCACCCCGTAAGTCCTGACTGTCAGTAAAACGCCGGACAGAACAATGAACACTTTGGCGTTCATCATAATATTCTGTATTTTAAATGCCTTGCGGGCAATAAAAACACACGTCAAGGCCGCTTCAAGCGTCTGCAAGGGGATAAGCAGCAGCATCAACATAAACAGGACAAGGCCGCCGGAATATTTAAAATAATAGCGCGTCAGGTATGGAGCCGCCAGTTCCATTATTCCGAGAACCAGCAAGGCCAGCAGTATTTTGACCATAAAGGTCAAAGTAAAAATTTTGTTCGCCCTTTCCTGATTATTTTCAGCAAAGTTCCCGGACAGCAGGATAACGGTGGACTGGGACAAACCAAGGTCAAGAAACACCATTATAATCATAACCAGGGAAAAAGCGCTGTAAAAAAAACCATAGTCCGTATTGGTCAGATTCAACAGCAAAGTCCGCCGGATCAGATAATTCATTATCCCCAGCAAAACGATGCCGAGCATGGAAACGGCGCTGCCATGGATAAATAATTTTAAATTGGCTCTGTTCATAAATTTCTACTGCTTCTTCAAGAGTACGCACATTGCGTTACAACGTGGGCAGCGAGTAATATTGCCCTGTTCGTCTTTCATCAGAAAAGAATAATGACATGAATTACAGCGAAAAAGACGGTTATTGCTGATGCTCCAGTCATGCTTTTTTATCCGGCGGAGTTCGCGTATCCATAAAATAACAATTGTTATCAGCCACAGGAAAAGGTATATCAGCAGCCCGGTAGTGAGGTCTATCTCGATCATTCGTTATCCTCCTTTTTCCGCCACTGAATGCTGATTGTAAACTCACCGCCATCCCCGGCAACAGCTTCCAGATGCAATGAAAGTTCCCGCAAAATCCGCAAATCGAAATCCCTGTTTCCCGATGATTTTACGATCTCCGCACGCGGCAGCAGTCTGCTGTGTTTTAAATCATACCTGATGTCCATCGGCTCCGGTTTCAGTTTTTTGGAATCCTCTAGCAACTGTTCGGACAATGATAAATTCAGGATTTTGCCGCCGCGCCTGATCAACGGGTATTCCGTTTCCGGAGGAGTCGGGACGGCCGCCGGTTTAACCAGGACATCCGGAATCCGCTGGAAATTATGGAAAACGAAATTATCCGGCAGCACATTTCGCGGTTTTTCATGCAATTGCAAATCTTCAAACTTCTTCAGGGAGTTCGCAGTCCCTTCCGGCAAAACAGTGCGACAAGCTATGTCGGGACGGGCGCCGCGAAACTTTATCCGGGGATTCAACTGGTTATAGCCGTATTTCATGTCAGGAACCGAAATCAGGCTCGGCTCGTGGTATTCAAGCCAGTTAAGGAACTGGCGTCTTTCAGCCGGATTCTGATTCCGCAAATCCATAAAAGTAACCCCCGCCGTCCTGGCGGCGCTGTAAACACGAGGGGGCGCTTTGTAGACAAACAGCGCCAGCAACAGGCCGTGAACCAGCAACGCTATTGCTATCGCGAGCGGAAATATTTTTCGCTGAGCGGAAATATCTTTTTCAGTTTTTGTGTTCGTCGGCATCGAATTCCGTTTCTTCCTGTTTTTGCTCCGGTGTGGTCGCGATTATCGCCGCGACATTGGCGCTTTCCGCCAACGCCATAAGCTTGGCGACAACACCGAAAGGAATCAGGCGGTCGGCACGAATAATAACCGTTCCGGAGGCTGAAAAATTCCTGACTTCAGCGAGACGTTGTTTAAGCTGGTCCCAGGATACTTCCTTCTCGTTGAAGTATATCAGATTTTTGTTCTCGCCACGGGCAAGCGTAATCACGGATTTCTCTATTCCGAGATTCTTGGTGGTCGCGGTCTGGGGCAGATTGACTTTAACCCCGGAAACCTGCACAAACGAACTGCCGATCATAAAGAAGATCAGCAGCAGAAACAATACGTCAACCATCGGCGTTAAATCAGGACGGCCGCTGAGATAATTAAGGTTTGGTTTGAAACTCCGCGAATAGGTTTTATTCTTCATGCTTCCTCCGCCACCTCTCTTTTTTCTTTGGAGACCGGGCTGTTATGTTTGAAGAAATGAGTTATTTCGGAAGCGGCTTTTTCCATGTCCAGAGCAATTGAATTAAGCCTGGAAATCAAATAATTATAGCCAAGATAGCAGGGAATGGCCACGCAGAGACCGGCGGCGGTGGTAATAAGCGCCATGCTTATGCTCTTTGGCAAGTCGGCGGCGGACAGATAAACGTTCTTGTCGTGGATTACC
>JBAYCO010000521.1:0-3105 GCA_041668685.1 Victivallaceae bacterium
CAAATCTGTTGACGTTGCCGCAGGGTGAATGTCGCCTGACCAACCTGCTCCACCTGGCGGAACTGCTTCACCGGGAGAGCGCCCGGCGCAATCTGAGCCCGACCGCGCTGATCTATTGGCTGCATCAGCGTATCACTAATCCCGGAGATAATGAGGAACACGAACTGCGCCTGGAAAGCGACGACAGCGCGGTAAAAATAATGACGGTACACAAAAGCAAGGGCTTGCAGTTTCCGGTAGTTTTCTGTCTTAACCTCTGGCAGCGGGAGTTCATTTCGAAATATGGAGAAGACAGTTTCTTCTACCATGATGAAGAATACCGGCAGCATTTTGAAATAGATGCTTCCTGCGATAGTTTTGCGCGGAGCCGTTTGCGTTACCGGAAAGAAACTTTGGGGGAACTGGTCCGCCTGGCTTATGTGGCGTTGACCCGCGCGGAAAACCGCTGCTGTTTTACCTGCGGCCCCAGAACGGCCGGTTGTTTGGAATATTTGACGGCCTGTCCGGCTGAAGATGAAATGGATGAATTTTTGTTGAGTGGGAAAAAAGACGTAATTCGACGGGATTGGCGGACTGATGATAATATTGAAGTCATTGAGGTGTCCGAAAATAATTTTGCGGATGAACAAGCAAAATTCACCGGGAATATCAGCGAACCGGAATGGGAAACTCTGCCGAAGCTTAGGCCGGTTCCGAATGACTGGGGAATTATGAGTTTTTCCGCGATTACCGAGGGAAGTCATCAGGATGGTGAATTCCGGCCCGGCGACGATGATGAAGCAAGGGAAAATGAAATTGTCCCGGAAGATAATATTGATTTATTTTCGCAAACTTTGCCGCTTGGGGATTTCCCGCGCGGCCCGGTTGCCGGGAACTGTATTCACGCGCTTTTAGAAAAATTCGATTTTGCCGCGGTGAAGGATGCCGACTGGCGAAAAGATCCGGCAATAGAACAGATGATAAAGGAACAGCTCTTTATTTCCGGCATGCTCACGGGAGTAAAAGGAACCCCGGAGTTCGCAGAATCGGAAAATCTCCGTTGCCGTCAGGTTTGTGATATGCTGGAAAATGTGCTTACCTATCCGTTCCCCGGCAATAACGGAATTTTCCGGCTCTGCGATTTGCCCCGCGAATGCCGCCGTCCGGAAATGCAGTTCTTTTTCCCGGCTGGGAAAATTCTGGATTCGCTGAAAATGAATGAACTTATCCGGCATTTAAGCGGCCATGAATCGGTGCTGCCGCCGGTTCCGCTGCGCGGCATAGTCAACGGCTTTATCGATCTGGTGTTCGAAAGCGGCGGCAGGTATTATATAATCGACTGGAAAAGCAATGACCTCGGAGCGGCATTGAGCGATTACAACCGGGAAAATATGGCGGCGAGTATGCGCGCAAGTTACTATTATCTCCAGGCGGCGATTTATCTGCTGGCGTTGCATAAATACCTGCAAAAACGCCTTCCCGCTTATGATTTTGAAAAACATATCGGCGGAGTTTTCTATGTCTATGCGCGCGGCGTAAAAAGCGATCTGCCCGATACCGGGGTCTATAATATCAGGCCGGAATTGAAAATCCTGCAAATGCTGGAAGATATATTTACGTAGTCGCAGGTGCGGCCCGCACCGCGACTACCTGTTATGGAATAATAAAATATATGACAAACAAAATACTCATTGAACAACTTAAACAACTCGATGCGGAACTGTTTTCGCCGCTGGACAAGAGTTTTGCCGCTTTTGTCTGCCGCTGTGCCGGGGAAACGGATAATTACCCGCTGTTTCTGGCGGCGGCGCTGGTTTGTAACGCTTCGGTAAAACGCAAATATACCTGTCTTGACCTTGGCGAATTAAGCGGTTCCCTGGATGCTTATTTCAATGATTTGAGTGATTTTGGCACACGCGCGGAAGAAGAAAAAAGGATTTTGCAAACTCTTTCCATACCCGAAAACTGGTGTGAAAAACTTCGCTCTGAGAAAAAAGCGATATTTGTGCCGGTTGCCGGGAAAAACGTGTTCCTGCCGTTAATTCTTGAAGGTTCTCTGCTCTATATTTGCCGGGACTGGATTTGCGAACAGACCTTAGCTGAAATCCTCAAGGAGCGCTGTCATGCCGGAGTTGAACCCATTAGTAGTGAGTTACGGCAAAAAGCCGAAAATATTTCCGGATATTTCGAGCGCGTCGACGGTAAACCAAACTTGCAGTGGGCGGCGGTTTTAACGGCATTGAGCCGGAAATTTACCGTAGTGAGCGGTGGTCCCGGAACCGGCAAGACTACGGTTGCCGCCGCGCTTAGCGCGTTGCTCTTTGAGCAATACCCGGATATAAAAATAACCCTTTGCGCCCCGACCGGGAAAGCGCAGGCGCGCTTGCAGGAATCGGTTTCCGCTCAGATCGCGGAGCTGAACTGTTCGCCCGAAACCAAAGAGCGTCTGCGGACAATTCCTGTTGCGACTATTCACCGCCTTTTAGGCGGGCGGCCGGGGACGCCTGAGTTTCGTTACAACAAACATCATAAACTGGTATTGGATGCTCTTATCGTCGATGAAGCTTCGATGATTTCCCAAAGCCTGATGAAAGCATTGCTGGAGGCGGTTCCGGCTGACGCCAGAGTTGTCATGCTTGGCGATATGCAGCAGTTGGCTTCGGTCGAATCAGGAATGGTTTTACGGGACTTCTGCCTGGCGGCCCGGGAAAACGCTGATTTGTCCGGCAGTGTGGTTGAACTGGTGGACAACCACCGTTTTGCTTCGGACCGGGGGCTTGGACTGAATGCCGCCGCCATTCGCGGACTTTCCGAAAATTCTTCCCCGGATACGGCGGATAAAATAGTCAACGCCATGTGCAATGACCCAAGCGGGGAAATAGCCGTACAGGATTTGCCGCCATGGCGAAAAAAGGAATTTGCCAAACGCCTGAAAGCTTATCTCGATAAAGTCCGCGTTGATTTTGAGGACAGGCAGACGCCGTATCTGAATTTCCGGAACGCAAAATCCGTTAAAAAAGCGTATGAGCTTTTCAACAAATTCCGGATTATCTGCGTTCATCGCGGGGGTTTGTACGGTGCGGAGGCGGTCAACCTATTGACGGAACAACTGCTGATGCCGCAGAC
>JBAYCO010000522.1:0-3101 GCA_041668685.1 Victivallaceae bacterium
TCAGCCTACGCAGAGTGTGCTACATTCAGGTTATGCCGCGTTCATTTGTGACAAACACGATATTACCTCAATAATGTTCAGGCAGAGCCGAAAAACTATGACCCCGCCCAGAGGACGGGGTTTTACAGAATAAAATAAATAAACAGTTTTTTACCTGCTTGAAGCGCTTACGCCGGGAAACGTGCCGGAACAGTTTAAAGCAGCTTCCAAGACTAATTTTTCCGCCTGTCTTTCACAAAGCTAATATATTAACAGCCAACAACTTATGTTTTCGCGGCACCAGGACGTAAATAATTGTGGTCAAGATATGAAAAATCTTGATACTATTTTACTTGTAATAATTTAAAATCAATAGTATATTATATTAGATGTATGTATATAATAATTATTAGCTAGTTTTAATATTTTGAGCTTACATATTAAAACTGGAAACGAAGGTTATAACCGGAGGCCGTACATGGGAGAAAATTTTTGTCATACTAAAAACATTTCCCGCCGTTTTTTCTCTCTGGTCGAAATGCTTGTTGTCATGGCTATAATCGCTATCCTGGTGGGCATCGGGGCAGGCGGTTATACCGTCGCCCAGCGCTGGATGGCCCAGTCGAGAACTGAAGCGCTGCTGATGAAACTCAAAATCGCGCTTGAAGCATACAAGAACGACAAGGGCTATTATCCGCTGCCTAATGATGGTAACGAAATAAAGTTCCGTCTGGATGTTAATGTAAGTGATTTTACTGGTTCGGTTCCAAGTCCCAACGACCATCTTCAGCCCCGCAATAATATGAGCGAGTTCCTGGATTACAGCGAACTGCGCCATGAGCAGTCTAAAAAAGTAGAGCATTCAACTTATAACGAGTATTTCGTAAAAGACGGCTGGAAAACTCCGGCCGGGAGCGAAGATTACGGTGCAATAAAATACCGTTGTCCGGGCACTGTCAATACGACTTCATTTGATTTATATTCTGCCGGTCCTGACCGGGTTTATGGTACAACGGATGATATTTCTGTAAAATTCTGAGGAATTTTAATGATATTTAAAAGCAAATTAGAGTCATGCGAAATAAAGAAAACTGGTAGGGCGTGCTCTCCGAGTGCGCCGCAATCGAGAAAGGAATGGCCGACAGCGCAAATAGGAAAGTAACATCTCATGAAGATGTAAAAAAGATGTTTTTTAACTGATATGGTTCGGCGGGGAACTAATGTAGCTCAAGCGTCTCGCTTGAGTATATTCACAACCGGGACGGTTGTGCTACATTTAAACGTAACGGGTATTTAATGGTTTCAGGGAATAAAAAAAAGCAAATTATCCGGCATCAATATACGATTGTCGAATTGCTGGTTGTCCTGGTTATTGCCGGGATACTGACCGGTTTGACGATCAGCGGGATAAAAGGCGCTATTGCCCGCCAGGGGGCGACCGGCGCGGTCAGGTCGCTTGCCACAAAAATATCGCTGGCGCAGTCTTTCGCCGTATCCAGAAACCGCTACGTCGCTTTGCTGATGCCTGATTACGACGAACTCAATAACAGTCCGGAAAATATAGACAATAATAATTACGGCTACAAAATATCTGATAAAACTGTAAATTCCGCGTGGACTAATCACTACTCTTATTGCTTTACAAAAAACCGTTTATGTTTTGTAGACAAAAACAGTTCCGGGGAATATGTGTTTAATTCCTGGGTGGAAGGCTATGAGTGGCAGAAACTTCCTGCCAAAACGGTTGCTTTTATCACGGACCAGGGCGATGACAGTGCAACTGTTCAGGTTAAAGACATGCCGGACCCCACGCATTCAGACCCTTCTTCGCATCTTGTAACATGTTCAGCCATGATTTTTAAACCATCAGGCGCTTTGGTAAATGCTAAGTCAACTATTGTAAGAATTTTTCGGGCTGCTTATATTCCGACAGTTTCAGAGAAGAGTTTTATATGGCAAGGGGAGGAAAACAGAAATAAAGGCTGGAAAATAGCGATAAATGGTTTTACCGGAAGGGCAAGGTGCTATCAGGGAGGAGAAAGCATTGACGACGAATAGAGTACAATTTTTCAACATGATTGAAATCCTTCTGGCCTTGACGGTGGTTGCAGTCGGCATGACCAGTATAATGGGGCTCTTTCCGGTCGGCCTGAACGCTTCCCGCAATGCTATTGCCCAGAATATGAGCGCCGACGTCGCCGACCAGATGATTACGTATTTCCGGGTTATGAATGAGTCGGCGGCGGCTAATTATACCGCGAATATCGGGACATCCGGAACTTATCAAGCATCGCAATATTCTGATGAAGATGTTATAAACGCTCAATCAGAAGCGTTTTTGACAGCTTATAAATCCGGCGATGTAAGTACCAGCAGCACTACATATCCAAGAGTAGCCAGTGATTGGGCTATTTTTAAAAATCTTGCAGGCGCGTCCGGAGCGTTAGAACATCAGATGTTTTTTGTTGTTCAGGGGCCTAATTGTACAAAAGACGGCGGCAACCGCAGCATTGATTTTTCCGCTATGGTGCTGATATGGAAAAGCCAGGTTCAAATCAGAAGGTTGAAATCCGATGGTACAACTTGGGAAATATGGACTCCGGATTATGATCTTTCCGGGAAAATTAATATTGAATTGAGCTGGCCGTTGGAGCTGCCGTATAATGAGCGAAAAAAACGTTATTATCAGGTTGTAATCACTAAACCAAGTTCGTAAACAATTAAGGGACTGTAAATGTCAATCAGGGAAACACATATGACCCGGCATTATACCATCGTAGAGGTTATGATGGCGATGGGTATATTTCTGGTTATGATGACCATCATGATGCAGTTCTTTACTTCCGCGCAAGAAATATGGAATAATTCCTCAAAGCGCAATATGCTTTATTCCGACGCACGGGTAGCCATGAACCTGATGACCAGGGAAATCCAGTCAATGCTTTACCGTAACGACGAAACTGACGGTACCGGCATTTACCCGTTCTGGTATGAATGGCGGGAAATTACGGGGACTATTGAAGACTATGACAATAATCTTGATTCCGGCCGTACTACTGAAAATATGCCGGCCGCGATAAGGACTTATTTTGAAACCAACGATGAGTTGCCTGAAAATGGCA
>JBAYCO010000523.1:0-3063 GCA_041668685.1 Victivallaceae bacterium
CCCCGAATATACCGTAAAGTTTGGCATTTATGGCATTTCCTTTTAAGCTTTTTTCACCGCCTTCCTCTACCGAAAATTTGCTGCCGCGCGGCAACGACAACAAAGTTTTGGCTTTTGCGAAAGTAAGATTACCGTTTTTGTCCAGCTTGCCCGAAATGCCCTCAAGGGCGTCGCGAAGCAGAGGCCATTCTTCCGAGGATAACTCCCGTTCCGGTTCATCGGGGAGTTTTACCCGTAAATTATTTATTGACTGCAGGAGCCTGAAAGTTTGCGCTTCCGGTCGATACCAGGAACAGCGTTTTTTATTCGGTTCAAGGATACATGACCCGATAAGATTTTTCTGGTTTTTCAGTTTCCGCTGGAAGAATATGGAATTATATAAATATTTACGCAGTTCGAGGCTGAGTGAGTCAGCTTGGGCGTCACAGACTTTATTAAATTCATCAATATACATGTCCCTGGATGTCCAAAGCCCCCTGATTCTTTCCCGTGTCGGATTGATATAGGCAAAATATTCTCCCAAAGTTCTTGCGCCGGCCTCTTTTATTTTTTCCCTTAATTCAGAAATGCCCTGTTTGACGACACCTTCATCTTCATTTGAAGTTTCTTTTCGGTTGCTCTGAAAACCGCGACGTTGTGCCAGATGGTAAAGTGCACGTCCTAATTCATGCGGAGTGAGCCGCATATCGAGAGCCCGCGCCCGAATATAAAAGGGCAGGGTGTGAGACAGTATTTCTTTCGAGGGCATTTGGGTTTTTGTTTCTGTCGAATATTTTTGCAGTAATTCTTCATCAAGTTTTTCTATGGATTCGTTAAAGTGAGCGTTATCAGGAAGCAGGTTGTTTTGCTGTAAAGCTTTTTTAAGTTTTTCCATTCTTCTCTTTCTACGCGCTATGGAACGGCGTATAGAACGTTTATCTCTTCGTTTTTTCGCTTTCGATTCAGCGTTCCCTGAACTTATATCGCCATCCATGCCGGCTTCAAAAATGCGTGAGCCGATATCAATGAAGTTGGCAATTTGTCCATTTGTATTTTGTTCAAAAAGCGCCCACCCCAGAGAATTAGTGCCGATATCCAATCCCAAAACAGTATTGCTGTTCATAAAAAACTCCTCATTATTTAAGAAAAACTTGACTTTTACCGTTTTATAATATATCTTATTCCTAAACTTTACAAGTCCTGGTAAATGTTATCAGACGTGTGGGCAACATTCCGAGGAATGTCCTTCTGCAACTCCCTGTGGGTTGCTTTTTTTTGCCGTTTTTAATTATTAAATCTACAAATATACCGCTTGAATTAAGCCGTTTTAGTAATAATTTATAGAACCGTGCGGATGCACTCAGGATAATTTACCTTAAATCTTAACACTTAACACTTAACACTTATTTAACGGAGTTTGATAATGTATCTTGGCAGAATAGTGGCGATCGGAATGACCCAGAAAGGCAAAGCCGCGGCGATGTACCGCGTATCCTCCCGCTCTTTCCCGAACCGGGAAGCGATTAAAAAAGGCGATGTGGTTTCAATCATGCCGCGCGCCGGGTTTGAGGATGACTTGACGAAAAGCCCCTACATCGCTTATAACTGCGTTCGCCTGGCCGGCGAATATGCCGTGGTCAGCAATGGCTCGCAGACCGACCCGATAGCTGAAAAAATCGCCATGGGCCTGCCGCCGCGCGACGCTTTGGCTTTGACCCTGCTTGCCATGGATTATGAAAAAGACAGTTACAATACTCCCCGCATCGTTGCCGTGGTAAAACAGAATTCCGGCGAGGCCTACCTCGGAATCGTTCGCAAAGACGCGGTAATAGTTCGTTCGTTTGAACTGAAACCCGGCGACGCTTATTATATTTCGACTTACGAAAAAGATACGCCGCAGGATGAAAACCGTGACGGCGCTTTTGATGCCGTCGATGCCGCGGAAGCATGTACCTATATTATTAAGAAAGGCGTTTTTGCCGATTTCGAACTGCCGGTAACTTCCGCCGCCGTTATCGCGGAAGGGAATTCGTTTGATATCGCGACGGAAACAGTATAGCCATGAATTCATAATGTAGCTCAAGCGTCTCGCTTGAGTATATCACAACCGGGACGGTCGTGCTACATTGTGCCTCGCTTGAGTATATCACAACCGGGACGGTCGTGCTACATTGTGCCTTTAACTCAGAAATAAAATTTATCATGGATTCAGGAAATGACGGAAGCCGATATTGCGAAATTATTGAACCCGGAACAAGCGGAGGCGGTAAAAACCATTGACGGGCCGGTTTTGGTGCTGGCCGGAGCCGGAACCGGAAAAACCCGGGTTATAACTTACCGCATCGCTTATATGATCGCCAAAGGCGTCAAGCCGAGCGAAATACTCGCCGTGACTTTCACCAATAAGGCCGCGCGCGAAATGAAAGAGCGTTTGGAAACCCTGGTTGAACCGGAAAAGGCCAAAGCCGTGACGGTCGGGACGTTTCATTCTTTTTGCGGCAAAGTCCTGCGCAAGGAGATCAAACGTCTGCATTATATGTCGAATTTCGGGATAATTGACGAAGCCGACCAGAACGGTTTAATCCGGCAGGCTGCCGCGGCTCTCGGTTTCGCCAAGAACGAAGTACCGGTCCCGGCGGTGAAAAACTTCATCAGTGATATGAAAAACCGCCTCTTTTTTCCACGCGCAGCCAAAAAACTCGCCGACAGCGACGAAAATCACGAAAAAATACGTTACGCACGGGTTTACGAAGAATACCAGAATTTGCTTGAAACCCAGAACGTAGTGGATTTTGACGACATGCTGTTGCTGGTTTATGAAATTTTCACTAAATTCCCCGAAGTCCTGAAAAAATACCAGGACACTTACCGCTATCTGCTGGTTGACGAATATCAGGATACTAACGACGCCCAGTTCGCGATAGTCGAGCATCTGGTGCGCGAACACCACAATCTCTGCGTGGTTGGGGATGATGACCAGAGCATTTACGGCTGGCGCGGCGCCAATATAAACAATATTCTTGATTTTGAGCGGAAATTTCCGGGAACCAAAGCTGTCAGGCTTGAGCAGAATTACCGTTCTAC
>JBAYCO010000524.1:0-3050 GCA_041668685.1 Victivallaceae bacterium
AACGGCGGACTTTTTCTGTGGAAGTACATAGAGAAATAAACGGGGTCGGACATTTCAAATCATCCCAGTCAATCGTTTCGGATGCGCCGGCGATATCCTGATAGCTTTTCCAGAAATCCAGCTTGGCGGGCAAGGCCCGGGGAGGCTGCATGAAAAGGAATACTTTGATTCCATACTTTGCCGCCCGTTCGATAAGATTACGCAGCTTTTCCTGTTGGACATCCGCATAAATGCCGAACTCGGGGAATTCCTCCTGTTTCACTATATTGTGTAGCAGGCCATGAATATAGATTCCATTGAAGCTGTTGTCGGCGATGAATTTCAAAGTTTCGTCCGTATAGACGACATCGGCAGTGAAAGTCTCACTTGCAAGGGTGTTGATAACGTCCAGAGGCGAATGAAATCTACTATAAGGACTTTTCCATATTTTTAACATTGCTATTTATTTTTCACCTTAATTTTAAACCTATAAGAAACTTCTGTTTATTTTTATTTACTCGTAATAATGCTCAAGTAATTCCCGTGGGGTTCCATTGAACTCCGCAAGTTGAAGGTCATTTACCCCCTGTTGATTTCCGCCGTTAAAATAGACTAAAGTTTTTCCTTTCCAATAACATAATTCCGCATCTGAAGCGTTTATTTCATACACATCGGGATGATATTCGGGATCCGGACGATGATTTTCATTAAAACTTACGAAAGGACGGCCTACCGGTGCGTCCTCCCAATTAACCAGGTCAGATGAGCGGGTTATTCTTGTTTCATATCTGTTAGTTTCAGATTGAATAATCTGATCTTCAGATACGGCTTCATTGGCATTTACATATAAAGTATAATACACCCCCCCTTCGTAATACAGGGAAGGCCCTCCAACATATTTATCTTTACCATAAACAGCATTAGTTATACGTGTCCAATGAACCAGGTCATCAGACTCGCAGTATATAAATGTAAACGGTATCCATCTTTTATCGTTAGTCTCATAAATCATTACAAATTTATCTTTTCCCCGGCATACGGCAGTATTGAAAAAACGTTCTCCGGGCTTGGCGGTTATAATGATCTGAGGCGTTGTCCAGTTAATAAGGTCTTCGGACGAAAGCATGACAATATGCCTGATACCAGTCTCATGAGGGGTGGCAAAAATATAAAAGCGGCCATCCCAGACAAAACCGGAAGCAAAATAATGATTACGCAACGGAGTACTGATAATACGGTCGGATTCCACTTCCCTGATCCGGATTTCGTCTTCATCAGGCTTAAAAGTTGGAGATTCCAAAGGAAAGTCAAAGGCCCTGGGATGATTTTCCAGCCTGTACAAACGGTCATTTAATACAAAAGGCGTTGTTTCACAAGCAATACGAGGCCCTAAAACAGCGGTTTTGACTAGACGACTTTTCCATATTTTAATATTTTTTTTCACTATCATCTCCCAATTTTTTTAAGCATTTAAGTAAAGGTTTATTTAAACTCTTCTTGAAAAAATCTTTGTTTTTTTCCAAGCAGAGAATTTCGATTTTAATTTTGTTCTCCTTCAAAATTTTTTTTATTCTGTCAATCGTCATCTTTCTTCAATATGAATATGGTCTACCTTTTCAACCAATTCCACGTCATCAGCTGGCACATGGCCCATAACACGACCATCATCATTCAGATTGGTTTCTTTGGTTTCAAGGCGTTTAAATAAGCGCATGATATCCCAAGTACCGCCGATGGTGAACCAGACTGTAGAGATAATACCGATAATACCGACAAGAATCAGATTGTTGAATAGAAACCAATTTGCCCACCAATGGTTTGGCCATGGAGCAATCAGATTCCAGATGACGATGAATAAAAATGATCCGAATTGATAAATCAGGCTGTAACAAAATACTGACCACGCCAGAGCCTTGTCCCACTTTGTATATTGTGAGTCAATACCCATCAAGCGCGGCAAAAATGTTTTGAGAGCCCATGCGGCTTTCTCCGATCTCAAACCCTCACGGTGATATTTGCCGCGATGCAGCATGCGATCCATATTGAACGGTTCTTTGCAGGTCAACAGCGAAAGAATTATGTACAGACTTATTGAGGTAATTATTGTGATGAAGTAAATTTCCTGTGAGTTGATTGGAAATTTATCTGGAGTAACGGTCCAGACAATATATGGATTGAAAGGAGCCGAGATATTCTCAAGGACTGTCTTTACTATGTCGATCATATTCATTTCAACCAGCCAGGGATAAATATAACTCACCCAGTTCTTCTGAGCGACAAACCCGCCTACAGCCAGGATTGCACCACTTAACAAAGCGGCAAAAGCACCCCATTTAGTGCCGCGTCTCCAATAAAGTCCCAAAACTATGCAGGGACCGGCCCCGCCCAGCCAGATAGCTCCGGTTATCACCATAAACATTATTATGTAGTCAACCTGTCCGAAGAAAAATGAGAATAAGAACGCAAATACCGCTACACAAGCAATGATAACACGCAGTAAAGTCAACTGCTGATGCGGAGTGAATGGCTTTGTGCAGAACGGCAGAATAATATCCTGCACAATAATGCTGCCCCATGAATGCATATAAGAGGTATCCGTGCTGATCAGCAGGAAGATCATAATGGCGCAGAATACTCCGGCAACTCCGATTGGCAGAATATGTCTGATTGACAATGGAACCAGCATTTGTCCGTAGATAGTACCATAAACTTGGGCCTTGGCTTTATCTTCACTGCTGAACGCAGCTTTGGTTACCCGGAGAATCTCGTTTTTCTTGTCCTCGGAGTAGACATTCAAAGCCTGTTCGGCCACAGTCGGAAGTTTGAAGTTTTCTTTTTCCAATCTGGATTTAAGCGCCGGGGAGAAAATTCCGGTTCCAACATATTCCTTTACTTCTGAACGCACGGCGGCATATTTTTCTTCCCCCATAACGTCATTCATGGCTTTGACAGCCAGTTCCTGATGAACTTTCTTTGCTTGTTTTGAGAAGTCCGCATTGTTTAGATAAGTATAAGCTGCAATCGCCAGCAGGATATACATCATAACAGAGAAACCGGAACGCCAGATACCC
>JBAYCO010000525.1:0-3040 GCA_041668685.1 Victivallaceae bacterium
AGGAGTAACGCGTTATGACACAGTTTGTTTTACTGTCCGCTTTTTGTAGTTGCTTTGATTTTCAGTGAGTTACGAAGCCAAACCGGACAGGGGGCCCTGTCCGCTTTTTGGGTTTTTGAAAAATCCGGGATTTCATGAATTTCCGGAAAGCGGTAAGGACGTACTTTGAATTTTGAGGCAAAATCCGAGTAGCTCGATAGCCGTGGTCGCAAACTTTGCACATGTCCGAAAATGCGATTTGGCAACTTGATTGCCAGAAGGCCTGAAAATGGGTCAAAAAGCGGGTCTATTTGGACATTTAAAAAATGTATAAGATGCTTGTAATAAAATATTTGTGAAAGTTGGCGCACAAGTTAAAAAAGTGCTACAAGGGGTCGGACATACATGTGCAAAGTTGCATCGGCGGGTTACCGCCGGATAGCCGAAAGGAGATGATGGAAATGGAATAGAAACGTATTTTTCAGTTGAGTTTGAGTTTAAAATCGTCCAAAGCACGTCCTTTGCAAACGGTTTTACAAAGCACGTGCTTTGAGCCAAAATCGATAAAATTAACAAAATGGGAGTGAAATCATGAATCAGAAGTCAATTATTATCGACCGTAACGTCAGATGCGCCTATCGCCAGTTGAGCCATATCCTACGAGAACAGATCACCGGCGGGGAATATCTGCCAGGCGAACAGTTGCCGAGCGTGGATGAACTCAGCCGGCAAACCGGCCTGCACCCAAATACGGTAAAGCTGGCGTTCAGGGAACTGCGGGAATCGGGGCTGGTTAAATACCTCCCGACGGTCGGCTGCATAGTCCGCGATGACGCGCCTTGCAAAATCGCCCTGATTCTGCCGGAGGATTACGGCCAGTCCCTGGAAGTTTTCGCTGGATTAAATGAGGCACTGGGCAATTACGGCCGGGCCGAGTTGCTGCCATACAAGGGCGCGGAGGAATTCGATACGCTTATAAATGTCCAGACGGAAAATTATTCCGGAGCCGCCATCTATCCGGAACATTCATCTGCTGAAAAAGTACGGCAACTCCGTGAATCGGGTTTTCCCCTGGTGCAGATCGACAACTTTCTGCGGGATGTAACGCAGGGCGCTTATGTGGACTCCGGATTATATGAGGCCGGGATGCTCTTGACCGAACACCTGATCGGCCAAAGACACACGCCGCTTGCCGTAATTGCGCCGGACAATCCCGGCGGCTGGAAATTCATCGAAGGCTACCGCGAAGCTCATCGCAGAAAACATGAAACCGCTTGGTCGTGTAATATCAAAAAGCTGAATTCCCAACTTGGTGCTGTCGGGTTGACCGGCGACTTGCTGTCATCCGCCAAGCCGCCCCAGGCAATTATCTATGTCAATCCCACGAATGCGCTGTCGGGTTGCGAAGTATTGAAAGGTGCTGGCCGTGATGATGTAAAGATTGCCGGCTTCGGAAGTTTACCCGGCATGAAGCTATGGTCGATCCCGGTAATTACCGCCGGCCGTGATTACCGGAAGATCGGTTCAGACGCCGGCAGGATATTGCTGGAATTGCGACAGCTTCCCAAGCGGCAGCGGTTGACATTGCGGATGGAAAAGCATCAGGCGGAAATACGAATCTGAGCGGGTAATTCCTCAAAACACGTCCTTTGAAAAATGCCTGACAAAGTACGTACTTTGGAATAAATCCAATGGCGAAAACGGGTCTGGAATATCCTGAAAATCATTAATATTCCGGCCTTGTTACAAATAAAATAACGGCTCAAAGTACGTCCTTTGAAAAACGCCCGGCAAAGTACGTCCTTTAACCTAAAAAATACCTATTATTGGAGACAACTATGAACGAAATAATCAAAGTTCCGTTTTGTGAAAATGAAATCATAGTCATTGAAAAAGACAAGCGGCGATATGTCCCACTAAAGCCGCTGGTTGAAGCTCTGAAACTTAATTGGGTCGCCCAGTACGAGCTGGTAAACCGCGATCCGGTGCTTTCTAAAAAAGGGATTCGGGTTACGGTCCCTACCAACGGCGGCCCGCAGGAAATGTTCGCTCTCGAATTAGAGTATCTCAACGGCTGGCTGTTCAAAATCCCCGCCAGGCGCTATTCCGGGCAGCGTCGGGAAACTATCATCCGCTATCAGAAGGAATGCTATAATGCTTTGTATAACTATTTTCACAAGGGCGGAGCCGTGAACCCGAATCTCTCCGCAGAGCAAATCCCCGCGCTGGTCGGAGAACTCGTCGAACGGATAAACCGCAGACTGGACTCCGATCTGGACGAATTGAATCAGGAGCTTACCGAGATAAACGGAAAGCTCCGGAATCAATCCCTGAAAAAGTTTTTTGACAACCGGGTACCGAAATAAAAGGCGTTCGTCTTATGGGTGTAAGGGTGTAACCATATGGTGATTCCTTTGCTATCGCCGGAAAACTGCGGCTTTTATTCAACTGTATTCATATGAACCCGGTTGAGGTAAAAAAGTGTTTTCACAAAGGCATGGTGATATCACCATCCCTTTCCGAAAGCAATAGTCACATGACTATCCCTTTGCAGAAAGGGGATTCGTTTTACACCCCTGGTGACTGGTGTGTTTCTGTGCAGGAATTTCCCTGGAACGCCTGGAAAAAAATACTTTGAAAACAGTTTGAACTCAGACTTGACTAATCCCGATACCGGAGACAACAATACAGGCGTACCGTCAAGGAACCCGCAGAGGGATATGAAAGGCCCCGCGCACCGGGGGCGCGGCAGAGTAATTCGCCGTGCCCCCGACTTTCACGCTTTGATAAAACTTCTTACCGCTACAGCCATTACTCTTTATATATAGCCGATGGTTCCACGCCATGCCCGTTTGCGCCCCTGATCCCGGTCATTTTCCGAGCTCAAGGCATTAATTCCGCAAATGCTCAAATAATGCTTAATTAGTTGATTATTAATGCTTTACGACTTGCTATCGTCGCATTAATGCTTTATAATGTCTACAGTTAAAGATAAAGCCTTAACAATCAACAACATAAGGAGATTGAAAGATGAACGCGAACCACACAGCAAGCCGGAAGA
>JBAYCO010000526.1:0-3039 GCA_041668685.1 Victivallaceae bacterium
AATGTTACGCGATACCTTGGTGCCATAGTTACCTCCATGATTATTGAGATAACATAGCATAACTTTTTTAAAATGCGAATTTTTAAGTTTTACATTGTACTAGGAAATATATTTTTCCGGACGCTCGATCAATCGCGATTGCGGTTCCAGGCACGCTCCGGATGTATTGCTTGCGGATTTCCTGAATTCGATAAATCACGAGTTGCGGGCTTCCGGGATCCGTCCAATAATCTGGGGAGACCAGTTGCTTGATCCGAAACAATTCGAATCATATATCGCCGGAGGAACGGTTACCGGCCCGGCGATAGAAAAGCTGTCCAGGGATTTTATAATTGCCGACTGGCAATATGATATCAAAGCCGGGCAGGATAAAAGCTTTCGTTTTTTTCAGGAACAGGGATTCGATGTTCTGCCTGCCCCTTGGTGGAATAATGGAGAAAACATCCGGGCATTGAGTAATTCCGCCAAACAGCTTCACTTAACGGGCGTTTTGGGAACAACCTGGCACGTTCTAGTCAAGCATCCGCAAATAATCTGGCTTAACGCCGCCTGCGGCTGGGAACGCAATCCAGTTTCCGTAAGTTTTTCACACCTCAACAGTATTACCATGAAACTATGCGGTTCGCAACTTGATTACCGGTCATCCGGCTGGGGACCATACGAAGTCTATTACCGCAATGACTAAGTCTGCCCAAAATCCAAAGCGCTTCGCGCAAAAACAACTGTTCGGAGACAGGAATTATCTTGACTATAGTAATGAAAAAATGTCTATGCCAAAGCGCCTGCTTGTTTCATAGAGCGTCTCCATATAGATATCCCGGTGTTTCGCAAATTTAAACAGGAACTCGCGGTTATGGCAACGGTGGGTAATATGGTAAATACCTCCGTCAACAAAATTTCTGGATCGCCTTGGCATAGACTTGCCCCCCAAATGATTAGTTCAATAAAAATGCCTTAAAATATACCTCTAAAAGCCATATTTTACAAACATAAAATATATAACCTTTTTGTGATTAATAAAATACTACTTTTGATTAGTGTATGGCTCCGTTGATCTGCTCTGGCTCCGTTGATCTGCTCCGTTGATCTGTTATGGCTCCGTTGCCGAAAAGTTTAGCCATTGCTTAATTCGCCGGATTGTGTTTGACTTCTTTGTCAAAACAGCTATTTTAAAATAAGCTTTAGAAGGAATTTATTGTGAAAAAATATGTATTTGTCATTTTACTGGTATGCTTAACAGGCAGACTGTTTGCCGATGTCCAAAAAGAGATTGAGAATTTTGTAAAAAAAGATGTCAATTCGAAAGAATTTCAACAGGCTGACGAATCAATAAAATCTTTAGAGAAACAGGGAAGTAAATTATCCAGACAGGGCAAATATGAAAAGGCTTTGGAGTGTTATCGTAAAGCTCTTGCGCAGGCAGATAGCCTCTACGGTAAAGAGAGTACTGCTTCAGCTCTGATTTATACTTGCATGGGATCATTATTCCTGAAAAAAGGGGATAAGCTTAAAGCCGCTGATTCACTTGTAAAATCTTCGGAAATTTACAAGAAATCTTTGGGCGGAATGCTTTGTCCCAAAACTGGCAGACGTTTGTTAATTTATGCCGGTTTTTTTTATTTTGAATCTCAATACTATAGAATGGCTTACCGAACTCTGGAACAGGCTCAAAGTGATATCAAATCTTTATCTGCTGAAGAAAAAGAAGAATATTTGCCCAAATTCAATGAATATTTGGGAATAGCATATTTACGGGAAGGTTTACCAGAAAAAGCAATTCCTTATTTGCAAAAATCTCTAAAATACGAAACTGCAGATGACGATAGATTGGCTCTATGTAATTTGTTACTCGGTGAAGCATTTCTTGAAAATGGTGAATTTAAAGAAGCTCTAAAGTCTTTAATGGAATCTAAAAAAGTTTCAAATTCAATAAAAACCAGTACTGCTCAACAATTTCTGTTATATAGCTGCCTTGCGCGGACATTTAAATATTTGAAGCAACCCCAAAAATATTATGAATTCGCCGAGAAAGCTTCAAAAACCGCCGAATTTTTTGATAAATCTGATGGAAGGAAAATAATTGGAATTATCAGTTATGCTGATGCGTCTTATAATATTGGTAAAATTACTCAGGCCCAAAACGAGCTTACCAGAGCCAGGCTTCTTGCAAAAGGAGAATCATTCCCCGATAGACTTGGAGTTAGAATAATCAACCTTAACAGTTTTTGGCAGGTTAAGGCCAAAAGTAGTGATAAAGCCGAAATCGCATATTGGAAAGGCAGGGTATTTTTTGATGAAGAAATGTTGGATGATGCGTTTGCTTCTTTGCGGCAGGCCTTAAAATACGAAAAGCGGAAAATTAAAAAGAATTACCAGTTACTAAGTAAAATAAATTTTTGGCTTGGAGAAATTTCTTTTCAATTCGGAGAGTGGAAGAAATCTGTTGAATTTCTTGAAGAGGCTTTGCTGTGTACAAATAAATATAATTTTGACAGCGATTTTCATAGTAAGTTAACAGAAACTCTTTCAATAGCTTATTTAAAGGACAAAAATTATAAAGTCGGGCTTAAATATGCCTTAGAGGCTTATAATGATTACAAGAATAAATATGGAGATAAAACAATAAAAGCTGGGATTCATTTATCTGGGATTGGGGTTTTATACGATAAACTTGGTCAAAAGGACAAGGCAATAGCTTCATTTGAGAAAGCTTTAACAATTCTGCAAAAGTATCGATATAAAAATCCTTATCCTTTCAACCAAGCCCAAAAATATCTTGAAAAATTACGTTAATGCTTCGTGCATTTTGCACTCCTTTTTGGTTGCGAGCGCACTTTATTGCCGCTCTTTACCCATAGAAAATAAATGTCAACCAATAAGGATTTTGAGTTCAAAATGCCGCTGAACTTAAGCATATTTCAGTTCAACTTGATCGTACAAGGAATTTATTATACGGACAGGATATACAGGATATACAGGATAAAAAGCAGCGCCGCGCCTCGATGAGACCGGCGAAATGCAACGTTAAAAGGCCAACAT
>JBAYCO010000527.1:0-3033 GCA_041668685.1 Victivallaceae bacterium
AACGTCCTGGAATATTTAGAAGATGTACTGCGCCGTATTAACGGCCACCCGCATTCAAAACTCCAAGAGCTTCTTCCCGGCAACTGGAAAAAAGCCGAATCATATTACAACTGATCCCGCCTGTCGGTAAAATACTCCCTCAAATCATCAAATAAAAGATGTATCAGATATGACGCTTACATATAAGCAGTGCCGGGAGCAATTTTTCCCGGCACGGAGCGCCTTAAAACGGCCACAGGGTTGTCAAAGACATATTATTTCTGCATGGCCTTTTTTATTTCCTGCTCAAGATCTCCTGACTGGGTATAAATGATCCGGGTCGCCAGTTCAACGGAAGCAATCGCTTTTTTGTATTCCGCGGGAAGTCGTTCGATACGGTCCCGGTATTTTTTAGCGAAAATACTCGGCAGGTGCTCCAGGATCACTTTTTCATCAAGCAGACCGGGATGTTTCGTCAGGTAATCGGAAATCACTTCATTTTTTTCATTTATTCTGCGGCTGAGAACATCGGTCAATTCCGTCATGTGGCAGATCGCGGTTTTGT
Organism: Victivallaceae bacterium; assembly: GCA_041668685.1. Lineage (GTDB taxonomy): Bacteria > Verrucomicrobiota > Lentisphaeria > Victivallales > Victivallaceae > JAHOYW01. Next base: position 545 of record JBAYCO010000527.1, read on the forward strand.
AATTGGCGAACAGCCATTCCGCTTCCCGCACCGCATGGTTTTTCAGCTTCAGCATGATTTCTTTTACCAATTCCTGTTTTTCCGCTTTGAATTCATCTTTGTCGAGCATCAGGCCGGACATGATCTCGTAAGACGAAGTTATCACGCCGCATTTATTGGCCGAAGCGTCCTTGACGATCAGGATGCCGGCATCCTGAAGCTTGATCCTCGCGTCCGGCGTAATAAAGCTGTTGGCGCCTTCAACGATGGCCCTTGAGCTGTTGACGCCGTCCGGGCAGTAATGATCCCAGTTGGAAATATCCAGCGTGGACGGACGACCGCCGCATGGAATGAATACGTCGGCGTAATTATATATGTTGTTCTGGAAATAATTCATATATTCGTCGCGGCTGATCAGTTTTTCCATCGTTTTGCCGTTCTTTCTGGAAACCAGGCGATAACGGTCGCCTTCCTCGGTCGGCACCGGTTTGCTGAAGATCATATAAGCGCCGTCCGCCCGGAGTTTTTCCGGATTGAACGCATCGAGGTTCTTGGTCAAAACCAGCGTTGCGAGTTCTTCGCGGTCCAGCCCGTCGGGATCATAAGCCGCCGCCGGGCCATCGGTTATCGCGACGATCCTGGCGTTTTTATAAACGTATGAATTACCGTTTTTTTCCAGAAGCAGTTTCATTTCGTTACCGGCGACGTCACCATACGGGCCGCCGGAAATCTTGACCGAGAACTCGTCTTTGCAGGGATCTATATTCAGTTCCCGCAGGGTGCGGAGGAAAAACTGATGAACCCCGAATGAGGTCACGCCGAATTCCTTATGGTTTATTCCCTGGTCAGGTTTCCCTGAAATAAGCCCGCTGCCGAGCGTATAACCGGCTTCCGCGGCGTAATTGCTTATCCAACTGAGCATTACGTCAAACATTCTTTCGTCCGGGCCGATTTCAATAATCTCTTTGCGTCCCAGGTAATCGACAATATTCCGGTCTTTAAGTTTTCCGTGCCGGTCGTAGTTTATCAGGGAAACGAATGCCGCGCAGATGGAACGCTGGGTTTCAAACATGACCGCCTGGTTACTGCTTTCGCCGACCGGCTTCAGCAGGGTGATCATTTTCGAGCCGCCCTCGTAAATGTCCTTGTTCTTCAAATGCTGGGTGTGCGCAAGCACAAAAACTTCCCGGAAAATTTCGTCCCTGGCAAACTCATAGGCATCGCTGTATTCAAGGGCGTTCGAGCTTATCTGTGGAATAACCGTACGCCAGCCGCCGCGGGCGATATCTGAAAAACGCACCTGGAACCCGACCGCGTTTTCCCGGTAGAAAAAGAATACCCCGTAAGGACGGTCCGCCGGGAACGATTTCTTATATGCTTCCGACAATCCGTCATAGTACGCCATAAAAGCCGGATCCATGCGAAACGCCAGGCTGGATTTGTGTTCTGAAAAGAAGTTGCACTTCAGAATATTCCGGAAGAAGTCAAGCAGGCAGGAAAAAACAGTTTTAACCATTTCATCCTTTTCGTGCATACCGGTATTGATTGCGGCTATTTTCTTTTCTATTCTGCGTTCGAATGTGCTGATTTTTTTCTGGTCGCGGCTGACTGCGGGATCAAAACGTTTGTAGAAATAGCGAACCGCGTCAACCATGATTTCCGGATAAATCGCCATGAAACGCGGAATATCGGCATGGTTGTAGGCGTTCTTGTCAATGAACGCCAACTGGGTATGAATGAATTCGAAAGCGGCGCGCAGTAGATTGCCGTCCCGGATTGAAATCAAATTTTTCGAAACAAATTCACGGTGGAACAAATCAAGCAGGTTTGTCCAGTTCAACACCTTCAGGTTTTCCAGCATTTCGGTGATTCTGGCCGACTTCAGGGTGACTCCTTTCGGGGATGTAAGGTACAGCGTCGCCACTGTAACCGGCATGTGGTCGAAATCTTCCGGGTCGTTCTGGTAAGTCATATCGCGGAAATAAGTCCGCTCAATATTGAAACCGGCCAGGTTGACCGCCTCAATTATTTTATAGTAAAAGCCGCCTTCAGAAGTAGAACGGGGCCGGGCAAGGGTCAATTTCAGTTCATGATGGCCTATCTTTTCAATACCGACATTGATGCTGTTCATGCTCTGCGTCCCGAAAGCCCAATGAAAACGGTCTATCAGGCGGTCAAAACTCAAGTCGGAAACGTTTTTCCAGTTTATCCGATTGTAAACTTCATCTAATTCAGGGGGAACTTTGTTGAACATCTTTCGATAGGCGGCGGCCAGTTCTTTTTTTGAGAAACAGGGTTCGCCACCATACAGCGCCCGGTCTTCAAGGGTGAACAGCTCGATAACCAAGGTGCGCGGAACCTTGTTAATAATTATTTTTTCCCTGGACTCGTGCACCGTGACGCTGGCAATGCAATATTCCCGCATCATCCGGCTGGTCGTAAGGATGTTGTACTCTTCGCTCTTCAGGTAAATAAAAACAATGCTGTCTTCGCGTTCAATCCGCTGGATG
>JBAYCO010000528.1:0-3031 GCA_041668685.1 Victivallaceae bacterium
CCGCCGTTAAGGTCAAGCCCCAAACGTATGGAACTGCTGGCCTTCTGGCGCACAAGGCTTATTACATCGCGGTTGAATTCCAGTTTATTGCCCTTGCCGTCAACAAGAGTTTTCAGTTCCACTCCCGATTTATTAGCGGTTTCAAGCAGGGCAATCGAAGGATATATGTCGGAATTCTTAGCCTGAGCCGCCTTGGCCTCCGTAACAAGTTTCGCCGCGACCGGACTTGACGGGTCTTTCAGCATGGATGTGAACGTAGCGTAAAAATCCAGCGGGGCAAGCGGACTTATTTCAGAGAAAAATATGACGATAATAATCGCAAAAATAACAGTTCTTAATAAAAGCGGACGTTTATTCATTTGGCGCCTCTGATTAGTGGTTTTCTCAGGTTATTCGGTTGCAGCGACATCGCCGGCGCCGATGATACCGTTGACTCCGCCCTTGGTTACTTCGATATTGACCTTATCGGCAATTTCAACAATAAAAGTTTTGTCCTTTACCGAAACGATGGTTCCATAAATGCCGCCGCCGACAATTACATCGCTTCCCTTGACGATCTTATCGATCATTTCCTGACGTTTCTGGGCCTGTTTCTTCTGGGAACGGTACATAAAATAAAACATAACCGCAAAAATAACGATCATCGGGACAAGGCCTATCATGCCGCCTGCTCCTTGTGCGCTGGTCGAACATGCTCCGTCCGCCGCCGCGATAGTAACGAAATTAAACATATTATTCGCCTTTTATTTAATTAATTAACTTATTTTGATTATAAAATGACTAGAAATTTACACCGAAAAAGGCGAATCTCAAATGATATTTGAAATTCGCCGCGGCAAAATCACTTATTTTTTTTAAGCGGCACTCCAAGCAGCGTCAAATGCTTGGTAAAATGCGCTTTCAATCTTTCGAGATATTCTTTTTCAAATTTATGCATGGCTTCAAAGAACAACGGCCTGATAGTCCTGTCGTTCAATATCGGCCCGTAGGTAATATGCAGAAGCTGTCTTGCTTCAGCCATTTCCATAAGTCCGGGCAGATCCTCGTCGCACAATTCGTCGACATCCGGAATTTTGGTTATATCAGCGGTAATATGGTAAAGCGCCAGCATTTTATCAAAATTTTCCAAAGCGCATTTATGCATGACCCGGTAGAGAACCGGATCGTTTTCGGCAATCACCGTTACGGCCTCCAGCCAGCTGGTGCCGGCGGTTTTAACATGCAGGCGCATGTTGGTCATTTCCCCTATTGTCGGGTAAACCATGAATTTATCGCTGCCGGAGTGGATGGAAACTTTGTAGTCGCCGTTGTTCCGGGCAATGTCCGCATGCACCCTGAATTGGCGGTCAAATTCTTCAAGGTCGCCGATATAATCGATGGCTTTCTGGAATTCGCCGATAAAACGCGGAGCCAGCGAAGTGAATTCAACTCCGCGCTGGATAAGTTCCCTGGCGATGAACAGGTGATGAGCCGGCAGGGTGGGAGAAGAAGTTTCATCGATAGATATTTCCAGATCGAATTTATCGCCGCGTTTACTGACCAGATGGCGATGCACTTTATCCGCGAAATCCAATGCGTCGAGGTACATTACGGCGCAGCGCCGGGCGGTAGGGGCGTCAAAATCGATAACGCTCGTTCCGAAAGAAAATTTCCGGTCGGCATAATCCGTTTCAATGCGTTTTCGCGTACCGGCCGGAAGTTTGGCGTAGGCTTTGTCAATTTTATCCTGTTCCCAGTCACCGGCGGCGGCGTTCATGACTTCCGAAAGGTCAAGCGTGATCATCGGCATATCCGCCGCCAGCGCGATATCGATATCCTCGATGGTCTTCAAATGATCGCCGTCGGCGCCGTAGCCGTCCTTGTAGCCGCACTGGAAAACCATAAAAGTCGCGTCATCGACAACCTGACGGTAAGTTCTGCCGGTCAAATCGAGTTCGCGAATGGACTGTTGCGCAAGGACTGGGGTAACTTCGAAATTCTTTACCGCGGCAATATGGCCGGCGGTAGCAAGCCCCAGACGGTCCCCGCAGCCGATCGTGGTTTTGCGGTCGCGAAGCGATACCGGAGCCGTCCACGGGAAATATTTGCGCAGGATTTTAGCGTTATTTTCATCAAGGGGGCATTTCCGGGCAATCGTGTCGCTGTCGCCGATCTGCTCACCGGAAAATTCAGCTATAATGCCGCCTTCCCGGTTTGAAAAGACCATTAAAAAACGGTTCTTGTGGTCGCGAAACATAGCAACGATCACATTGTCTATCTTATGAATGGAATTCTTGTAAAAAGACAGACTGCTGTCGGAAGCCTTTATATTCTCCCTGATTTCATTCTCATGGGAATCGATTACGTCTGAAACGCTTTTAATAAGTTTTTTCATGGCGGCTTTGTCTCCTTAAACCTGGCCTGTCATAATTATTTTTATGTTTTTTGAATTTCACAAGACCTACTATATGATACGCAACGAACTATTCAAGTGAAAAAATGGATAAATTGAACTAATTAACCACAAACACCTCTTAGATGTAACAGCATAAGCCGGGAATTTCAAGTAGGCCGGCTGCAGAGGCTGAACAATAATAATCACGCGTTTGTAGTACCGCTTTTAAGCGGAATTATCCGGCTGATTAACGTTGCCTGTTCCGCCTGAAGGCGGTACTACAAACATATGGCTATTGTCTCAAAGCGGTCAAAATAACAAATTCCTGTACCATTAAATCGACATAAAATACGATTTTCTTTTTTTAACGCCTTTGTCAATCCGTGACATGGCGGTATATTTTTCTTATGAAAAAATCACTGGCACATCTTCCGCCGTATAAAAAACAGGAACTTAAACAGCTCAAGTCGGTTATTTTGGAAAAAGTTCCGCGGACGCTGTTCATTATCCTGTTCGGCAGCCATGCGCGCGGCGACTGGGTTGATGACGAATACACCGAAGGCCATATTACTTACACTTACCAGAGCGATTTCGATATCCTGGTGATCACCGAAGGCAGGAAAACCGCCTGCAACGACGCTCTCTGGCTGGAGGCGG
>JBAYCO010000529.1:0-3031 GCA_041668685.1 Victivallaceae bacterium
GCCGCTTCTCCCTCACACGGCTTTCCCCTTGAAATTCACATGGCTGCATTTGTTCATCTCCCGCCAATTCGGATGAGTTATGGCACTTATGCCAATAATTACTTTTGAAGTTTCGTATCATGATACGTATCCTCCTAATTTACTTGGTTTATTGTCCATTTCCTGCTCCACAACGCCATTTTCGGCTGTTTTTGGCAACCATGCATATACCGCGCTGGAAACGTCTGATCTTATTCGGTTGTTTAGTAGTGTTTCCACATTCAACTGTAATCTCGTTTCTGTTGCAGTCACTTTCAAGCTAACGCCCCTTTGCTCCGAAAGAGTTATGTTGTCTCTTTCATCTTACATGTCGCTACTATGAGCGTCTCCGACTTCCTTACCCGCATCGGTCAAGCTTTCAGCTTTCCGCCTTACCCAGGTACGCGTTCGATAAGCGTAAATTCCTTACACTCTACATACTTATTACTGACTTTTCTCATGGTCTTTCTCCTATTTTCTTATATGGATTTCAGGTTTTTCCAATGCTAAAAATGGAGTCTTTTTAAAAAGCTCCTCTAACAGCACTTTTGAAATATGATCTATATTATGTTCCACCGATGAGACAGGAAACGGATTGTACCTGACCGCATGGATGTTATTAAACCCGGCGACAGCAATATCTTTACCTATTTTATAGTCATTTTCTACTAAATACTTTACTCCGCCAATGGCAAAATTATCATTGGTGTAAAATATCGCCTGAACAAAAAAATCTTTTTGCATTATTTCACGGGTTGCTTCATAGCCTTTAAGAAAAGCGTATTCTTCAAACTCTATAGTTGTCTCATATGAATAAGGTATAGGATATATATATTTATTCCAAAGTTCTTCGTTATCTCTTCCTTGTAAAATGTTTTTAAGCGCGATAAATCTGTCTTCTAAAAAAGTACTTTTTCCCTGGTCAAGTAAGACCATTTTGAAATTCGTCCGTCCCTCATTGAGAAAAAATTCCAAAATTGCTTTAACCGCCGAAACTATATCAAAATTAAGGTTTCTGTCCAAAACAGAATTAAAACCTATATAGGTTTTATCATATCTATGGAAAAGTACCTGAATTTTTTCAATTCCGCGCGGAGATCCCAGCATGACAAAGTGTTCAACTCCACGGTGAATTAGATCTTCTATTGTCGAAATATTTTCATTTTCATTCAGAGAGAGAGTACAAACATATGACGCATATCCGTTTTTAAGGAGAATTTCATTGAGATGCAAAATAAGTTTCTGAATATGCTCATCACTTCTTGTATTGGAAAAACCTATGATAATACCGACAGTTTGAGTCTTATGTCCCATCATGATTTTATAGCCGATATTGGGACGGTAACCCATTTGATGCGCAATAGACTTCACTTTCCGTTTAGTTTTTTCCGAACTGAAATTACATGGTTTGTCATTTAATATCTGTGAAACAGTTGCAACAGAAAGTTTAGCTTCTGCCGCAATATCCTTAAGCGTTTTTCTGGTATTTTCGTTTTTCATCAGTGTCCTACAAATGATTTAGTACAAAACTCTTTATGTAGAAAATACACTGCATTATTGTAAAAGTCAATATATGGTTATAAAAAACCAGCGAAAAAAAATCAAAAATAAATTTTTCCATCCTCAAACTTTTTTCGTATCCGCATAAAAATTGCGTGTCAGCGCCCATACCGGCGCGTTGCGCTTTCATCAGCTTTTCGATTGTAACGGAGGATAGAGCCGGGCAACTTCGGAACCGGCGCATCAGGAAGAATCCAACCTGATCTGAATTTTGCCTATTCATCCAACAAAGCGTAATTCCAATTCATAGCGGAGGCAAAGGCTTCAAATATTTTCTCTTCGGCATTGTAGCACAATACCAGGTGATGCGTACCGCCGAGTCTACTATAAGCAGTCAAAAATTCAGCTACTGGGATGGCAGGTTTGAACCATCCCCGGATTGTGTCTTGCATGGTTTCTTTGTCTTCAGGATCGCAGATTTCCACCGGCGCGACAATTAAAGTATAAGTTTCATTCGGACCGGGAGCAAGATTGATCAAATGCGCCGCGCCCGGTTTAAGACACCCAGTCGCAACCACCGGATTGGCGGCGGCGGTATATGGGAAAGGCTTTTCCTGTAAAACCACTTTGCCCGAACATAAATCCGGATTAATTTCTCCCATATGGCTCAGGAAAATCCGATTTCCTTTCCAATCCGGACAGAACATTTCCGTAAAAGTTGTTTTCGGAAGCACTTGCGCCAGAGACCCGCATAAGGCGGCGGTCAGGACATCGCCTTCTCCGGCATAGCCGATACCCCTGGACATGGCCTTGGATGCTTCCAGAAACGGCACCACCGGAAGTCCCGGTGCTCCTTTTATATCCAGGAAATTTACGGTCAGAGCGGATAAGTTTTCGTTTTCCAGCCAGCGACGGACTCCAAGTCCGGCGGTTTCCGAAAGCAGCAACGCATTTTCGGAAAAATCACTTTAATTATATGTCACGAAAACAAGCATGATTGACATTATATCTGATCTTGATGACGTTCAAGGCCGGCATGTAACCAAAGATTAATGCACGGATCGGTTTCATCGGAAATCAAATGATGATCTTCTCCCGGTTCGATGACGAATATATCCCCAGTCACCATCGGGAACAGTTTACCGTCCACTTCCATTCTGGCCTTTCCCTGCAGGATGATAAACACCTCATAATCATTTTCATGTACATGACGGTCCACGCCTCCCGGACCATCATTGGTATGGGTCCTTACGTTGGGTTTTTTGTATGATAATGCCCCCTTGCACAGAAATTTTCCGGGAATAAGTCCTTTCAGAAAATGTCCGTCCCGAATGTCCGCCAATTGATTCAATCGATACTGTTTCATTACAAATCTCCTTTGTTAATAAGTGAGAACTATCCCTAATGCTTCTTCCGGTTTATTAAGCAACAATTCCCACATCGCCCCCGCTTCCGTAAAGGGAACGACATGGGTAATCAGCGGCGTACACTTAAAATCCCCTTTCACCATCCA
>JBAYCO010000530.1:0-3027 GCA_041668685.1 Victivallaceae bacterium
GATATGACCTGTCCGATATTTTCCACCAACATCCGGTGTTTCTGCGAAAACTCATTTCTGGAAGGCCGCGGGCGAACATGCATTATTGCTTCATGCAGGCAGCGCATGTCATGAAAATCATCGAGCATGAACTTGACAATCGCTAAAATCCTGTCTTCCGGCGGACGCTTTGCCGCGGCTGTTTTTTTTACAGTAGCAAGCATGTTCTGAAAAGCGCTTTCCATTATGCCGCCCACGACTGCTTCCTTATTTTCAAAATAATTATAAATGCTTCCGGTTGAAACTTCAGCTTCCTGGGCGAGTTTTTCCATGGTCAGGCTCTCAAAACCGTCCCGCAGTATTATTTTGCGGCAGGCTTCAATTATCGCGGAACGCATATTTTCAGCCACCAGCTCTTTCATTTTTAAACTCAGTTTCGGCATTATTGCGCCTCCATTACTTTAGTGAATCAATCTTCTTTTTTAAGAATATATATTTATTATAATGAATGCTAATTCATTTTTCAAGTGTTTTTGTAAAAAAAACCGTTTTTTTGTGAGTAACAGGTTATAAGACGGCTCCGACAGAAGGCATTGCTTGAAAAAATGGGACTTTTGAGACAGTTGGGACGCTTGGGACTTTGAGGCTAAATTCAAAAGTCTCAAGCGTCCCAAGTGTCCCAATCGCTGTTAAGCAGGATTTTCTGTCGGCGCCGTCGTTTTGGATTTTTTTTGAAAAAAATTAAAAAATTGTTTGCAAAATGGAATGAAATGGTTTATAATGGAATATTATGGAATAGTTTTTTAAAGGGGCGCCTGAAACTATGTTGGCATTTTGTGGACATGACTGCTGTTCACTGGACGGGAACGGCCGAATAAAATTCAGTCCGCGCGTGCTCAAGGATTTTGACGACACGTGCCGGGGCGATGTTGTTCTGCATTGTCTTCCTGAAGGCGGAATCGCCGTTTACCCGGAGGATATCTATCTGGAAATGCGCCGCCATGAAGAAGCTCCCGCGCCCCGCGCCGCAACCAGTTTGGTTTTTCGCAGATCAATGCGCCGTTTCGGCGCAATGAGCAAATCGGAGAAAATATCCAGGCAGGGAAGGATTACGATCCCGCCGGCTTATCGGGCCTATGCCGCTTTGGAGCCGGGAACCGATATCAGCGTGGTGGGAGTCGAAATCGGCGTTGAAATATGGAATACCGAACGCTGGAACGAAGAAATAAACAATATCAACGAACACGTAAGAGAGAAAGGCCTGCGGGAAATGGCTGCCGACCTTTTGCCGGATGAAAGTAGAAATTAATGAAACAAAGGAGAAGGAGTTATGTTGGAAATGCTGAAATCCAGAGGCCGATTGTTGTTATTCGCTATCCTGACCTTATTTTCATTACTTTTGTCAGGTGCGGCTGAAGTGGACCTGACTATGAAATCCGATTCGGACGGCAACACGGCCGTTGTCAACAATCTGCTCGAATGCAATACCCAGCTTTACGAAAAAGCAGATGCTTCATGGCGCGAGGTTCTCCATAAAAAACCGATGTTCATGCTGCGTATCGAAGCATCTGCAAACTAATGATGTCCAGCACATCAAACAACAACTCCGTACCCGGGAGAGTACGGAGTTTCAGTTTTTAAGGACGCGGCGCTAATGTTTTGAATGATTGCGAATTTTATTCTTAATTCTTATCACATATTATTTTCCAGGTCTTTGTTGTGCTGATCGGATAAATTCCTGACCTTTTTAATTGCCCGCCAGTTCTTGATACCCTTTTCCGAGTTGGGTTTTGCCGTATTTGTTTCCGGTGCGGGAGCAGTTGCGGACGCGGCGGCCTGTTCCGTTTTAGTCTCAGGTTTATTTGAGTATTTTTTGTAAAAATGGAGGACGCCGAAAATCAATGCCGCAATAATAATAATCCACAAGAGTGTTTTCATAGTTTACCTCATTTATAATTAGGTTGCTGTAATTATAACCCGGAAATGCGACACAGGCAAACGGACTTTAAAAGAAAAGAGAGTAATCAAATCGGCCGGCCTGGAAATGACGACAAAAAAAGCTCAAAGCTTTGGGGCTTTGAGCTTTTTGCGTTAAGAGAAAAGAAAACTTAGAGACCTTTCCATTCTCCCGGCTTGATTTCAGAACCATATTTAGCCTTGGAAGCTTTGAATTCATCAATCTTCCCGTCCCAGTATGCGTAAACATCCTTGGAAAGGGTGGGGGCCATTTCCGCAAAGAACGCTTTGGCGCGTTCGAGTTTGGCGATCCAGGCGTCGCAACGGAAACTGAACTGATAAGTATAATCTTCCAGTTTATAATCCTCATTGAGAAGTTTTCTGAAAAGCGCTTTCAGGTCTTCATATTTCGGGATGAAACCGGTCGGGGTTTCGTATGCTTCATATTCCCCGTAAACCCGGCCTTCGAACCAGTGCAGCCAGACTTTCTTAGCCAGTTTGCTGGTACAGAATTTGCCTGCGGGAGTGCGGAGAAAGTAATTAGTGCTGAATACTTTCGGGCATGCGTCGCCGAACTGGGAGCCGAAGGCGATATTGTTCCGGATGTAGTCGCCGAGCGGATAAGTGATAAAGTCCAGATTAGCCATCGGCTGGGGTACCCGGACGCCTTCCTTGCCGATAGTGGCGGAAGTGGTTTCGGATTCCAAAGTACAGGCTTTCATCATGATCCCGTCTTCCCAACTGAATGATTCCTCGCAGGGGACGCAGGTATCGCCGTCGCGGCCGCCGTAAAGCACGCCGTCAACTTTTACGCCCGCTTTATCATCCCATGCCGGGTCGAGGTTCTGAAGATATTCCATCCGCAGCGTATATCGGGCATTCCCGTGAGAGATCGGAGTGCCGCAGCCTTCCGTCCATTCGCCGGCGAAGTTGATGCCGCTTTTTGGAGTTTCGACGTTCATCCCGTCCCAGTAAGGATTATTGTCCGGACCGGTCAGGACGTTGGAAAAGATCATTTCCTTGGGTTCGTTGAGAGTAGCGAAAATCACCGGGTCGTCAACCGGATTTACATCCTTGATGATACCGAAAATA
>JBAYCO010000531.1:0-3023 GCA_041668685.1 Victivallaceae bacterium
CAACATCGAACATCGAATGAGGGATTAATTAGTGAATAAAAAGAAATATGATTTGGAAGAACGCTTATTGGATTATTCCGTCAGAATAATCAAGCTTGTTGAAAGACTACCGAATACAAGAACCGGAAGTCATGTGGCGGGACAATTGTTGCGTTCAGGGACATCTCCATATCCTAATCATGGAGAGGCGCAAGCTGCGGAGTCTCCAAATGATTTTGTCCATAAGTTACGTATTTCATTAAAGGAATTGAGGGAAACAAAGCGGTGGCTGTTGCTTGTTCAGCGTATTCCGTTGATCAAGCCGGTCGAAAAACTAAACGACATATTGCTGGAAACAGAAGAATTGATAAAAATATTTGTTGCAAGTATAAAAACAACTGAAATTAAGAATATTGACAAGCATTGATTTTAAATTCATTCGATGTTCGATGTTGAATGTTCAATGTTCGATGTTCGAAAAACCGGCAGAGCCGGTTTGAAGGGATTATGGCGAAATTAAAACTTACAAAAACGGAACTAAAAAGTCAGCAGAACGCTTTCAAGCAGTTCTCGCGTTTTCTTCCTACTTTGCAGCTGAAAAAACAGCAATTGCAACTGGAGATGCGCAGCAGTTCGGCGCGGTTGCGCGCTAACGAGGAGGAACAGGAGAAAACCCGCCTGAGCCTCAACGCCTGGATCGCCTTGTTCGGTGATGAGGAAGGACTGGAACTGCTGCCTTCGCTGTTGATGCTCAAAGGAGTGGACAAAAGCGTCGCCAATATCGCCGGGATAAATGTCCCGGTCTTTGAAAGGGCCAATTTTGAAATCGCGGAATACGACCTGTTCAAAAAAGACGTCTGGATAGACGACGCACTGACTATGCTTAAAACCCTGATTTCTCAACAGGAAGCCCACAAAATACTAGAAGAACAGTATCGACTGCTGGCAAAAGAACTCCGGACAACCACCCAGCGGGTAAATCTTTTTGAAAAAGTAAAAATCCCTGAATGCAGGGAAAATATGCGGAAAATCCGGATATACCTGGGTGATATCGACACCGCCGGGGTAGTGCGCTCCAAAATAGCTAAACGCAAAACCCAGGAGGCGCAAGCATGATCGTACCAATGAAAAAAGTCTCGCTGCTGTGTCTGGCTTCCGAACGCGAAACAACTTTGCGCGAACTCCGGCATTTGGGAGTTATGCATATTCTGGTCGAAAAACTCAATGAGACCGAGGACCGGGCGGATATGCAGTCACTGCTGGCCGAAGCCGAAAAATGCGAACGCTGTCTCGAAGCGCGTACTGGAAATATCCACGAAACCGCCGAACACCAGTATCAGCCGGAACAGTTGTATGAAAAAGTCGCCGACGAAATGAATAAACTCAATATCGTTGAACAGGAAATAGACGGTCTCTACCGGCTTGAGGAAACCTTGGGCCCGTGGGGCGATTTTTCGAACGATATTATCCGGGAACTTGCAGAAGGCGGGGTTCATGTTTACTGTTGTGAAGCCCCGCATACGGCTTATGAAGAATACCTGAAACGCGGAGATGTGACGGTTGAGGAAATCAGTGCGGATAAAGCGCTTACCCGTTTTGTTATCCTGTCGCAGGCCGAACTCGATATTGATGATCTGCCGCTGGCCTCCCTGCCGGACGACAAAAGCCTGAAACAGGTTCAGGAACAACTCGAAAAAGCAAGAATCCAACAAACAAAACTCAACCGGGAGCTTGATTTGCTGGCCTCGCAACTGCCGACCATAAAAGAATACTGCACCGAAGTGGAAGAACGTCTGGAATTCCTTTCCGCACGGGACAGCATGGCGGACCATGCGGAAATAATTTCCATACAAGGCTTTATTCCTGAGCCCCGGATGGAGGAAGTAAACGAGAACGCCGTCAAACACGGTTGGGCGCTGTTAATTGAGGAACCGGCTGAAGACGACATGGCTCCGACGCTGATTACTTTGCCAAAGGTTTTCAGAATGGTTCAGCCTTTATTTGAGTTTCTCGGCATTTCTCCCGGTTATCGCGAAATAGACGTCAGTGTCGGAGTGTTGTTTTTCTTTACGATTTTCTTCGGGATAATTGTCGGCGATGCCGGATACGGTTCGTTATTCCTGCTCGGAACGTTGGGCGCAATGATTTTTATCAAGCAAAAAAGCGAAAAACTGAAGCTGGCTTTGCGGTTGGGAATGGTTCTGAGCATGGCTACAATTACCTGGGGCGCTTTGAGCGGCAACTGGTTCGGGATTGCGGCTCCGGGAATAAAGTTCCTGACGGAAGCTGATTCTACAGTTAAAAACGCTAATGTGATGTTTATCTGCTTTATTATAGCAGTAGCCCATTTAGCTATGGGACATATCTGGCAGGCGGTTGTCCACGGCAAATTACGCAAAGCCCTTGGACAACTGGGGTGGATTTTACTTTTGGGCGGCAACTTTTTCCTTACGGTTAAACTGCTTGTTTATCCCGGAGCGTTCCCGGTCTATATGTATTATCTGTATGGAGTCGGTTTCCTTCTGATCGTTTTCTGTGACGTTAACTGGAAAAATGTCGGAGACGCTTTTAATTTCCCGTTCAGCATTATAAACAGTTTTGTTGATATTCTGTCGTATATCCGTTTGTTCGCGGTCGGTTTGGCCGGGTATGAAATTGCCCGTAGTTTCAACGGCATGGGGGGAAGTTTGATAAACATTCCCGATCTTTCCTGGTGGCTGGTTCCATTATGCGTTATTGGAGGCGGCTTGGTGATTATATTGGGGCAGGGGCTGAATATGATATTATGTTTATTGAGTGTTCTGGTTCACGGTGTGCGCCTGAATACTCTGGAGTTTTCGAATCACGTCGGACTTACCTGGGCCGGCATGGAGTTTAAACCATTTAAGAAAAAAGAATCATAAATAAAAAGGAGAATATCTCATGGATTCGACAATCATTTTAAAGGCAATCGGCGAAGCCGGCGCATACGCGGCGGTAGGTTTTGCGGCAATGGGTTCGGCAATCGGAACTGGTTTAGCGGGAAGTTCGGCAATCGGCGCCTG
>JBAYCO010000532.1:0-3021 GCA_041668685.1 Victivallaceae bacterium
ATATCCTCTGGAGTCCGGATATGCAGTTTGAATGTTGACGTTCGGGAGTTACTAGTAGCTCTTACTGTTTCAGCTAAGGCAACCCAAAAGAATCGTCGAGCCCATAAAGCGTTCTCTTTACGGATAGCCCTGCGAAGCTTTGATAATGCAATTTGAATCTCTCTGGCAAACCACTTATTACGATTTGGGAAATCAACTTCAATAGCCCATCGATTATCTTTTTCGATTCGAGCAAGAAGTTCTTCTGTTTTGTATTTGAGTGCGTTAATAAAGAATGGACCGCTTTTGACACGACAAAGCAAGACCGCAAGAGGATTGATATCTGTCCCCGAAAAGGCTAATCCACGCATCATACTCTCGGTCATGATCGTACCGGAACCAGAAAACGGATCACCAACCCGTTCAATATCTGGATGCACAGCACATGTTTGCTTTAAAATGGATTCGACGACCTGTGGGACCATCATTGCAGGATATTGGAACATTCCATGTCCATATTCACGCCGTGAGTTTCCCCTGAAAGACCAGTAGTCCTTGTCCCTTTCGGTCAATGACTCAAGTTGCTGACGTAACATTAAATCATGATGATTTTGAACAACAATCATTTACCAATATCCTGGGATTGTTAATTAGCTCCGATTTATTTTCTTAAAATATAACATACAGTGGGAAACAGTGATTGTAAAATAAAATAAAGTAAGATTTTTTAATTTTGAGGAAAATATGTAATTTATAATCTATGGTGAATTTTGCCCGTAACATGTTTGTAGAATATTAAAAAATGGTGAATCATGATATCTATTAATGGTGTTTATTATGTTTTCCCATTATTAAGTTCAATTCTATTAACTGTCTATTTAATATGAGCTAAATTATGATTTTTATTTAGATTTTCTGGACTTAGTGTTGCGGAACTTGACATAAAATATCTTTTCCTAATATGTTATTTTTCGAATTTATATTGTAGTTTTAACAGTGTTGTTTCTTGTGGGTTGGTTCCCCAACTATAACGCTCAAAAATCCGGATTCGCCTCAAGAGCGGAGCCGGATTTTTTTCCCGGCTCCGGCCTTCATATAAACTTATTTTTTAAGTTGTTCCCTTACCTTTTTTAGTTTTACCTTGAGGTTTCCTATACTGATTTCGAGTGTAAGCGTCATATCTGGTACATCTTTTTATTGATCGGAGTTACTGCTATCTTCTGTTAAATTAAAACAGGAGATGTCAGCCATGGGCAAAGCAGCCAGAAGAAACTGGAAACGAGTCGTTGAACTCTGGCAGGAAAGCGGACTTTCAAAAGTCGATTTTTGCCGCAAGAACAATATCCCGGAACGGAAGTTCAGTTATTATTCGATAAAATTCAAGGCTTTCAGCGCTCCGGGTAAAAGCAATTCACATCCTGAAAAAACCCGGGACAGCGGTTTTGCCAAAGTCGTCTGCCGCAAATCTCATCCAAGACCGTCCGGTTCCCTGACTCTACGGCTGGACTGTGGCGCAAGCCTCGAAATCGGCAATGATTTCAATGTTGAAATCCTGCGAAAAATCCTCAAAGCGGCGGCCTCATTATGATCAGCCTGCCGGGCGACCGCAGCATTTACCTGTATATGAAACCGACCGATATGCGTAAAAGTTTCCGGGGTTTGTGCTCGTTGATTTATCAGCATAGCGGCAGACCGGACGACGGCAGTTATTATGTTTTTATTAACCGCCCGAAAACCCATGTAAAAATAATGTTCTGGGATGGCGACGGCATGGCGATGTTCTACAAACGGCTTTCGAAAGGCACTTTTATTTTGCCCTCCGCCGAGAATGAAAAAGTGTGCCTTGACCGCCGTCAGCTGACTCTGCTTTTAGAGGGTGTGGTGCCGTTAAAAACAAAGTTGAGATTTTCCCGAAAATAATGGTTTTTTGAGGTGAAATTTACTGGATTTATGCTATATTTATTTATGGTTGAATTAGAGCATATTCCGGTAGATTTAAATGCTCCGCCTTCCGGTCGGGAGGCGGCGTTGATGTTTGTCATCGAAGACCAAAAAAATACTATCAGCGGTTTGACTGCAAATATCAAGCGCCTTGAACAGACGGTGGCGCTTTTGCAGAAAGCGCTGTTCGGCCCGAAGTCGGAACGGGTAATCGACCCGGCTGACGGACTTCAGGTGGAATTTGACGGCCTGCTCAAAGAAACTGACGAATTGAACCCCGGTTCTTCTGCTGAAGAAGTTCCTGACGATAACAGCTCGGCTGACGCCTCCGGCAATGCGCGCCGCAAACGCCGCTCCCTGCGGGAATTGATGCCCGCCGGCCTGCCGCGCGAAGAAGTCTACATTGATTTGGCCGAGGATAAAAAGTTTGCCGCGGACGGTTCCGCGCTGAAAAAAATCGGCGAGGACCGGGTGGAAAAACTGGCCTATAAACCCGGGCATTGGTACGTGAAGGTATTTGTTTACCCGAAATACGCCAACCCGGCCGATGCGCTTGCCAGCGTCAAACGCGCCCCGGCTCCTGACTTCGCGGTTCCCGGCGCTTCGTTCGACGAAAGTTTTTACGCCTGGATGATCTACGCGAAATACTTCCTGCATCTGCCGCATTACCGCCTGGAAGATGAAGCGAAGTCAAACGGTTTTGACTTAAGCCGCCAGACCATGAGCGCAAGCAATATAAAGGTTGCGGAAGTATTACGGCCGCTGGTGGAACTGATGAAGCAGGACATTCTGAGCCGCAACATCGCTTTTACCGATGAAACCCCGGTGAAGATGTTGGTTCCCGGAAACGGTAAAACCCGGGACACCTTCGCCTGGGTATATGTCGGCGGCGGCAATGGTCCGCCATACCGGATTTTCGAGTTCGCGCGGAAACGCAAAGGACGATATCCACAGAACTTTTTCAAAGATTTCAGCGGCTATATCCACGCCGACGCCTTCAGCGGTTACAATGTTTTATTTGACCGCGAAGACATTCATCCGTGTGCTTGCTGGATGCATATTCGCCGTAAATTTTACGATGCGCAGGACGCGCCCGCGGAA
>JBAYCO010000533.1:0-3019 GCA_041668685.1 Victivallaceae bacterium
ATGGCGGTGCGGGCGAATATAAGTACCGGGTTCTCCTCCAATACAGAGCCGGTGGATTCCCTCATCGAGTGACTCATGAAAATTGAAATGCGCCCTTTTCCGTTCGCACGCCCTGGCCTGTCCGCTGAGCCTGTCCATGAATGCGCTGTCAACTATATGCATGAAATACCCCCTGATACCTTTAATTTTGATTGTTGAATGTTTTATAAACCAGTGTCCAGTTGCATGTGAAATTTAATATAAAGTAGTGCCAGGAGCAGCCTTGCTCCGGCATCCAAAATCAATGATTTCAGTAAAATCTATAGCTGTCTGTCGCGGAGCAAGGCTACTCTCGCGACTAAAAACATTATGTTATGAAACATTACATTAGTTCACTGCCCGTTAAACTGCAATTGACGTTTCCGGATATTGCTTGAAAAATTTTTATTCATTTACAATATTAAATGAAACAACGGATGTAACTTTTAAATATCCATTTACGACTAAGGAAATAAATATGGCGGTTCCGGATCCCGATCATAAAATTATCAACAGTGTTTTAAACGGCAACGTTGATGATTTCATTGTCCTGGTAAACAAATACCGGACGCGGGTCTTTTTCCTGACCGCAAAAAGGATCCCGGTTAATGATGTTGAAGATGTCGCGCAGGAAACATTCATACGGGCGTTTAAGAGTCTGGACACGTTTTCCAGACAAAAACCGTTTGAAAACTGGTTGAGCATAATAACCTTGAGAACATGCTGCGACTACTGGCGTAAAAATGCGCGCCAGAAAGAATTTACGGCTCCGGCCGATGATTCCGGAAACCTGAAATGGCTGGAACTGGTGGCGGGCAGGAGCGCTTCGGACGAATACAGGAAAAATGTAAGGAATGAAGATATCCGGGAACTTTTAAACTGGACACTGAAAAAGCTTCAGCCGGATGACCGCAGCCTGGTGGAAATGATATATTTTGAAGGGCGCTCTTTAAAGGAGGTCGCGGAAGTATTGGACTGGGGAATGTCAAAGACGAAAGTGCGCGCGATGCGCGCCCGTTCAAAAATGCGTAGGATATTGGACAAATTACTTGAGGCGCAGAGTTAAAATGAAAAAGTCACCCAAAACGGAAAAACTGGAAAACGTTTTACGGGACAGCTTCAATGCCGTCCCCGAAATCGCGGTCTCACGCAACTGGCAGCAAGAGCTGCTTGAGCGTCTGTATCAACTGAAACCGTTCCAGATCCAGGCAAAGTTTGAACGCAATGTCTGGCGTTTCAGTTGGATAAGTTTTACAGTCAGCGCCGCCGCGGCAATTATATTGGCGCTTTACATTTATACCCAGGCCGGAAATAACACGGATGCCGATCCGGACGGCAATATTTATACCTCTTTGGCAATGCTCGATTAGAAAACGGAGAAAAACTTTATGAAAAAAACAAAATTCACGTTCACAATAATTTTCACATTGTTAACCGGTATAATAACAGGTTCTTTCGCTACTTATTTCATTGTAAAATCCTCCTCTCCCAAATTGAGTTTTTCCCAAAGGCACGCCGCCAGAATAGAAAAAATCATCAAGGAGCTGGCTTTAAATGAGCAACAGCAAAAACAATTTTACATTATTCATCTGAAGCATTTAAGCAAAAATTACGCCCGGCTCCGGGAGTCCAAACCGTTCATGCTGGAGCAGATAGATGAAGAAATCAAAGAAATCAGTTCAATCCTTACCCCCGAACAACGGGAAAAGTACGTAAAGATAATGAAAGAAAAACGCGACAAGTTTAAAACTAAATTCGCCAACTTTGAGCTTCTGAAGAAACATTTTCCCCAGCAGTAACGAAATCCGGCAAAGAACATTAGTCCTTACAGCGGTCAAATACAGCTTACCCAAAAGCAAAATGCCGCATCCACTTTTATCGCTTTCGCTTCGTCTGAATACAAAAAGCACAAAAAACCAAAAAAAAACAGTAAAAAGTTGCTTTTTCCCAATATTTCGTATATAATTTAACTGTTTTAATTCGAATAACTTAAATTCTAATAAAAAAAAGATCTTGACATGTATCTAAAGCGCTTTTTCACAATCATCGAACTGCTGGTTTCCGTCGCTATTATAGCTATCCTTTTCTCTTTGGTCATGCCCGCTTTTACCGAAAGCCGGGAAAAAGCCCGTTTCGCCCGCTGGCTGCAATTCAACAAGCAATGCAGCAGCGATCCCACCTGTGTTATCAACTTGAATTTTCAGGACGACAACAATGTTTTAGTTAACTCCGCCCAAGGCTACCAGGCGGAAGGATTCAACGCCGCGGATTACCGCGGAATAATAAAAGGCAGTTATGAATGGGGCCAGGGACGCTGGCACAAAAATAAAAGGGCTCTGATCTTTGACGGTCTCAGCACCTATATAGAGTTTTCAAAATCCAGATATCTGAACTTCTCCGGTTCTGACAGTTTTACCATGATCGCCTGGGTTAAGTTCGACCTTCCGGCGAACAGCGCCGCAAACGGTATCTTCAGCCAGTGTTATTTGAACAGCGATACAAGCGGCTACAGTTTGTACTTTGCCGGGGAGGCTCCAGGAACATCTGAAGCCGTCCTGGCTACCGCCGATATCGGTTCTGAAAACGCCACCTTCAATAACCAGTCCCAGGATGCGGCAAAAAGCCTGACAATTGACAATGATAACTGGTTTCAGATAGTTTTGCGTAATAAAGTTGTAAACGGGAACCAGGAAATCAGCGTTTTCCTGAACGGGACTCCGCTGAAATCAGCCAACGTGCAATCCGTTTCCGGCAGAGAAAACGAATGCAAAGCCACATTGATCATCGGCGGCGTCAGATTTCAGACGACCAGCACGGCAACAAGCAACAGTAATCTATGCAGAAGTCTATGCAGAAGCCTCTACAAAACTCTGTGTCGCGATTTCAGCAACAATTTTAGCAACAGCCTAAACCGCAGTCTAAGCAACAGCACGTTAAGCGCCAAAGGCGGCGGCAACGGCGGCGGCAACGGCGGCGGCAACGGCGGCGGCAACGGCGGCGG
>JBAYCO010000534.1:0-3019 GCA_041668685.1 Victivallaceae bacterium
CCATTCCGGGATCAGTCATAATCGTCGCCGGGTTTGAATTCACAAGAACAATTTCATAGCCCAATCCTCTCAGGGCTTTACACGCTTGAGTTCCAGAATAATCAAATTCACACGCCTGCCCAATGACAATCGGTCCTGAACCGATGATCATGATTTTGTTGATGTCGTCCCGTTTCGGCATAATATCTTTCCTTTTAAATTAATTTGGTTGTCAATTATTGTAAATCGAATATTTACTCCTGGCCATCCCAGCAATAAGTGCAGAGCTTTTCTTTGGGAAGCCCGATAGCTTCCACCAGCTTCTCAAGTTTTTGGTATTTCAAGGTTCGGAGCTTGAGCTTTTTGCGTATGACCTCAAGCATCTTATTATATTTTTCCGAGTCGGTAACAGTATATTCTTTGGCTACTTTGTCGCATACGCTGCCGCCTTCTATTTCTTCGATAGCGCGCCGGGCCACCAGGTCCAGAATGGAGCGCGAACGGGAAAAGTTAAGGTATTTGCAGCCGAAAGTAAGCGGCGGACACGACGCACGCATGTGTACTTCTTTGGCGCCGCGCTCCAGGAGGCGGATAACGGTATCCTGCAACTGGGTTCCCCGGACAATTGAATCATCGCAAAACAGCAAGCTTTTATCTTGAATCAATTCCTGAACAGGAATCAACTTCATGCGGGCCACCAAATTGCGTTTTTTCTGGTTTTGCGGCATAAAACTCCTGGGCCACGTCGGAGTATATTTTACAAAAGCCCGCCTGTAGGGAATCCCGGCGCGGGTTGAATATCCCAGAGCATGCCCGACTCCGGAATCAGGGATGCCGCAAACCAGGTCAATATCCAAATCTTCAGTTTCCATATCGGTTTCAGCCATGTACTGGCCATTGCGGTAGCGTACGCATTCAGTATTGATGCCCTCATAGGTTGAGGACGGATAACCGTAATAGACCCACAGGAACGCACATATCTGCATCCTGTCTCCGGGAGCTTTTTTCTGAACGATCTGTTTGGAATTTATTTTTACTATTTCGCCGGGTCCTAACTCATGTTTTACGGCATATTCAAGATTGGGAAAAGCTGTTGATTCCATGGCTACGGCGAAGCTGTTTTCTTTTTCCCCGATAATTACGGGGGTTCTTCCCAAAGCGTCACGCGCGGCATAAAGACAATGGTCAAGCATTATCAGGATTGAGCATGAACCGTCGATTTTTTCTTGAGCCAGGGCGATCCCCTTTTCTATGGTCGGCTGGCTGTTTATGAGCATTGCGACCAGTTCGGTCTGGTTCATTTCACCGCCGCTCATTTCCGAAAAATGCGATATGCCGCGTTCGAAAGCTTCGGAAACGAGTTCAGCGCTGTTATTGATCTTTCCAACCGTAACAATACAATAGGTGCCGAGATGGGAATAGATCAACAAAGGCTGATCTTCATAATCGCTGATGACTCCAATCCCTATATTGCCTTCAAAAGCGTCGATCTCATCACTGAATTTAGAACGGAACTGCGCGTTGGAAATGTCATGGATGCGGCGAATAATTTCCCCCTGGCTGTTTGTCGTTGCAATACCGCCGCGCCGCGTTCCCAAATGGGAATGATAATCTGTTCCGTAAAACAAATCGCCTACACAATCTTTTTTTGATACGACTCCAAAAAAACCGCCCATTTCCGACTCCTTGATTTTGCGAGTAGATATTATATGTGTTGAGTTTCCGGGAAACTACTATAACATATTTTTCAAAGTTTAAAAGACTTGTTTTTTGCATATTTCGGCACATTTCCGTTATCCCCTCAAACAGCTGAAAAGATAAATTGTTGTAAAAATCGTTTTGGATATTGACAAATCGACTCAAACAATGTATAATTTATTCAAAAGACAATTAATCTAATTCAAATGAGAATTCAATGAAAGAAAAAAACATAATCCCAATACTTGGAAGAGCCATACAGGTAATGGAGTACATAAGCGCCCATAAAGACAGGGTAACGCAATCTGAACTGATAAGCGCCTTGAATCTCCCCCAGGCTACTTGTTACCGGATAATTGCCACGTTTGTCAAAAACAACTGGCTGACTAAATATGGCAATAACCAGTTCGACATTTCCACCGGCCTGTTTTCCGTCGCCAGCAAAGCGCTTTTCCAGTTGGAACGCTATAAAACGTTACAGCCGATATTGGAACATTTAGCCAAAAAAGTAGGTTATTCAGCCAAATTGTCGGTAAGGGACGGATATGAACAAGTAAATGTTCTGTCCGCTAAAGCGCCGTGGGACATTGCCGTTACGACTACCGTTGGTTCACGCTGTCTGCTTACCAATGGCGGTTCGGCGGGAGTCGTCCTCTTAAGCGCAATGAATGAAAAAGAGTTGGCCCTGCTGTTTAAAACAAACAAAGATAAAACGGAAATGACTTTGCAGTTCCTGCATGAAAGTATCGCAAGTTTCAAGAAGCAGGGGTACTATTTTAACCCGGCGTCAACTGATCCCCTGGCCCAATGGCATGTAGACGCGCTTTCAGTCGCGGTTCCAGGCCCGGACAAAAAGCCTTCGGCGGCCCTGACCCTATTGAGTCTGCCTGGCGAGCTGGCCAATGCCGACTGGAAAAAACTGGCAACGGAGATGGCTAAAACCGGTGAGTTTTGCAGTAACTTATTAACAACCTAACGAGAATCGTACAAAATAAGGATTTTATATGAGTATCTTAACGCTTAATATAAAAGGAGACAAAAGATGAAAACAAAAAGTATTCGTTCAAGAGTAAATTTCACACTCATTGAATTGCTCGTTGTGATCGCCATCATCGCAATCCTCGCCAGTATGCTGTTGCCGGCATTGGGCAAAGCAAAAGAAAAAGGACAAAAAATTGCCTGCGCGAATAATATGAAACAATTAAGCAATGCGGTTAATCAATACGTTGGAGATTATGACGGGTGGGTTATTTCTGCGGGTTGGCGAAGCGCGGCAGATAAAGATTTAAAATGGCCTTTTCCCTTGTTGCCTTATGTCGAATATAAAGGCGGTGTTTTTGAA
>JBAYCO010000535.1:0-2991 GCA_041668685.1 Victivallaceae bacterium
ATAATGCAAAAAATGTCAATTTTCGTCAAAAATCAGCAGTCTGCGAAATAAAAATTCATCCGAAAATAACCGGCCAATATTGAGGATAAAGTCTGAGAACTATTTTTCATTCGGAATTGCTGCCCTGAATTTGTAATGGCTCACTCTTTTCGCAGGTTTAAATAGTAGCTCGCTTGAGTCATGAACGGACAGACGTTAACTGGCCACCGACACAACCGGGACGGTTGTGCTACTATCACGTAAAGCAGCACATTCAGCCTCAGGAAAAGACTGAGCCATTACCTGAATTTATCAATTCAAGGTATTTTTATCTTAGTTTTAGTTTGGGAAGTTTATTTGTCCGGATACCCAATTTTTCGTTTTACATCTATCGCCGTGTTGTGCGTTTTCTGGGCGAGTGTCCCCACGAGCCGTTCGTCCGAAATAGCCGGAAAAACTTAAGGATAGTCAACGGCATTTTATAAAATTATCGTAACACACAATACGTAACCCGTAATCACAGGCCGGCGCTGTTTTCGTAGATGATCAGGGCTTTAGCGTAATCGCAGCCGGGCGCTAAACGGACTTTGTGCGGCAGATTGGCGGTTAAATAAATGGTGTCGTTAGTTTGCATTCGCCTGCAAGTGTCGTTATCAGAAATATAAAAATCAATTTTCCCCTCCAGCAGGACAAAAAATTCATCGGATTCGTGCATGAGAAAATCGCGTTCCTGTTTTCCTTTGCGGTATTCCACCAGCACCGGATTCAGTTTGCGGTCAATCTGCTGATACGCCAGCGCATGATAATATATGCCGTATTCAAAATTATTGTCGCGGATCAGTTCCCGTCCATCGTCAAGTTTCCCAAGAGTATAAACAGGTTTTACCATTTCAGTCTGAAAAAGTTCGGAGATATTCACCCCTAACGCTTCAGAAATTTTCTGAAGCGCTTTCAGCGACGGCGTAATCCGGAAATTTTCCAGCCGGGAAATAAAGCCCTTGCTGAAACCGCTGTTCTGCGCCAGGCCTTCAACCGTCATATTCTGGCTTTGCCGCAGACGTTTGATGTTTTGTGAAATTTCCAGCAGATCCATTTCAATCCTCCAGTTTGCTTTTCAGGTAAGCCGCGCGATTACTGGTAATAGCGTCAACACCAAGCGTCATGAATTTTTCAGCAAGTTTCAGATCATCAATCGTCCAGACGGCGATTTCAGTTTTAAGTCCGGCAAGGAATTTATGCTTTATTTTTTTACAGGCAAAAAGATCAAAACCGTCAACTCCCGATTCCAACTGACTGGCGCGTAAGTCAACGGCGGAAGGACTTAAAGTCCCGTTTTCGGAAACTTTTATTCCGGAAAGCAGATACCTTTTAACATTCGGCAACAGTTTCCCGCATTTTTTCAGGTTATCACTGTTAAAATCTATTATGCGCAGCTTGTCAAAGGGAAAAGCTGATTTTTCAACGACTTCTTTCAAAGGCTGTAATATTTCGGGGCCGCTTTTTACCTCGATATAAATAAGCCTGTCAACAGGCGCTTCCGCCAGAACTTCCAACAAAAGCGGTATGCGTTCTCCCCTGCCCGCGTCTATTTCCCGCAGAATCCCGTAAGGGGTTTCGGCAACATCCAGGAGCCGGTCTCCAATACGGGCGGTATCGGCGTCATGAATGCAGACTATCTGTTTGTCGGCGGTTAAACGTATGTCCAGTTCGATCCCGTCCGTATCTCGTTCCCAGGCCAGCCGAAAGGCGCGCATGGTGTTTTCCGGCGCGTCAAGGGATTCTCCCCGATGAGCTATCCAGAGCATTAAATTCAATCCTCAAATTTAAAATGATACTGATCCAGGCCAAGTTCAGTTTTCATTTCCAGCATGTGCTTCCGGAGCGGCGGGTTTACCGGCACGCCTTTGTCTTTGCGTTCCAGCCAGATAAGATATTCTTTTTCTCCGGGAGTATAAATACGTTCACAGCCGGGCGCGACTTCTGAATTGCGCAACGCCCGCAAAATGTCCCCGGTCGTTTTTTTGAACTGCGCCGGATCGATAAAAGCGTTGATATCAATGGCGATGAAAAAATGTCCCAGGCGATACGGACATCTTTTGCCGTCGGCGTCATAGCCCAGCAGCCCCTTCATGAAAGCTCCCTGCTGCAGCGCCGCCGACAGGATTTCGACAACCGCGGCATAGCCGTAACCTTTATAACCGGCGGTTTCCTCGCCGATTCCGCCCAGCGGCGTGAGCGCCGCGGTTCCTTTTACCAGGTCTTCAAGTATCTGGTGGGTGTCCGTGCGGGTTTTGCCGTCCCTGCCGATCACCCAGCCGGGAGGAATATCTTTCCCGGCGCGGTCATAAACTTCGAGTTTGCCGCGCTGGGAAACGCTTGTCGCGCAATCCAGGAAAAATGGAAACTCCTCATCAGAGGGCATTCCGAAAGTCAAAGGATTTGTTCCAAGCATATTTTCCACCCCGAAAGTCGGGGCGATGGAAGGGCGCGCATTGGTTCCGGTAATCCCGACCATATCATTCTCCACCGCCATCAGGGAATAATACCCGGCAATACCGTAATGCGTTGAATTTCGGACGGCAACCATGCCCATGCCGTATTTTTTCGCTTTGTCAACAGCCATTTGCATGGAGCGTTTGGCAATGACATGGCCCATGCCGTCATGACCGTCAATAACAGCGGTAGTCGGGCTTTCGCGAATAATTTCAAAATCAGTTACCGGATTCTGAATACCCAGTTTGATGCGGTCGTAATAAATGGGCTTCAGCCGCCCGATACCGTGCGAATCGATACCGCGTTTGTCCGCCGAGATCAGTACTTCAGCGCAAACCGCCGCATCCTCCGCCGGCACCCCGACGCCAATAAAAACGTCCCGCATGAAAGCTTCCATTTCGTCGAACGGAATCCAATAGATATCTTCAGCCATAATTTTTCCCGTAATAAATTTGTTTACAAAAAAGTTTACCAGAAATAAACTAATACTTTAAATATTATTGTCAAGCCTGAAAAAAA
>JBAYCO010000536.1:0-2990 GCA_041668685.1 Victivallaceae bacterium
CGCGGAGTGAAGTTTTTCATTGCGTCAAAATCTTCAAATTGAGCCATTCCATACTCCTGAATACATTAATTTTTACTTTTGGATTCTGATATATTTAATATATATGCTTCTTGCCTGAAATCAAAAAAATATTCGAGATGAATTATTATAATTGAGGCAATTCGACCTTTATTCCGGGCTTATACGGTATTTTTTTTAAATATTTCACAAAAACACAATAATTTTATGTTTTTGGCGTTATATTAACGGAGTACATGGCATTGAAAAATGCCGTTTTATTTTAAAACGTTAAGGATTTACGGCATGCAGAAAATTATTTTGACCGGCAAAATTCATACTGCCCGGCTGACTTCGTGTGAGCTGGATTATGAAGGCAGTCTGGAAATTGATATTGATTTAATGACGGCGGCGGGTATTCTCCCCTATGAAAAGATACTGGTCGTCAACCGCAATAACGGCGAACGGCTGGAAACTTATGCTATTCCGGGCGCCGCGGGCAGTAAGGTGTTTTGCCTTAACGGGCCGGCCGCGCATCGCGGCAAGACCGGGGATACAGTTACCATTATGGCGTTTTCCGTGCTTGACGAAAATGAAGCCGCAAGCCGGAAGCCTAAAGTCATAGTTATGAATGAAAATAACGAAATTATAGCCCGCAAAGGCAGCGCTTAATTTCGTAAAGAAGTATTTTTTTGCTGAATTTGACTTTATTTATGGGCAAAGATGTGTTAAAATATATAAAGGCAGCTGGTGAACGGGGCCAGATAATTACGGAATACGCGATTATCATGGTGATGTGCACGCTGTTTATATTGGTTTTAATAGTTTTATTTTATTATCTTACCGAATACGGTGAACGTTTGCTGGATTTGGTAAGTATTGATTATCCGTAATTTATAATCAACTAACCAGGAGGTTGGAAAATGACAATAAAGAGACGCAGACAGAAAGGCCAGGCAATAATGGAATATGTTATTATTATTGTTATTGTTGCGCTTGCCGCCTTAGTGGTTATCGGGGCATTCAGTGACCGTATACGCAACTTGTTTGCGGGTGTAACCAATACTCTCGGCGGAAATGCCGAAACGGTTTCCGATGGACAGTCAGTTCAGGATATGAAAGATCTTCAGGGGTCAGGACTGGACGAATAAAGCTGTCTGAAAAAGAAAAGCAGCGTTGTTCCTTTATTTGAGGAAGACGCTGTTTTTTATTGAGTCTTCACTGTTTTAACTCGACACGGCCAGGGACAGCCATACACCGGGGAACATAGATATTACGAAAAAGGTGTAGCCGCCCCTATCCACAGGAGCGCAGGCTTTTATTTTTTCAAGAATTTGCGGAAGCGGTAATAATTCCTGGTAAACGGCGCCAGTAAATGACTTGCAAAACTATAGCTGCGGTCTAATGAAAACGGGATCGGCGTCGGTGTTTTGCAGCCCTTACCGGTTGCCCATTCGACAACTGTTACGGTTTTGTCATAATGCTTTACGGTGTAATCATTCCACAATTTCCAGGGTTTCGGCTGGTAATTGAAATGAATGTAAAAAGCTTCCGGATTCTTGTCCAGTTTGAATACGGGAGAAATTTTGGGAGCTCCTTTGCAGAAACACAGAACCGAATTCAATACCGACTCATCCGTCTGGAAATAAGCGATGCTGCGTTTATCGACAATTCCGACGTTATCCTCCGGCATGACTTTCGCGATCTGGTCACGCCATTTTTCCAGTATAAAACGGTATTTTCGGTGAACGGATATATAACACGCCGAAGAACAGGTATCGAAAGCCGGTTCCCGGTTTTCGCCGATATCTTTTCGCCAGATATCGAGGACTTTGGCCGGAATCGGCCCGCGCTTCTCGTCCGGGTCGTAAAATTTAGCGAAACCGGCGGCGTTTTCGGCGTATTCGCGCTGCCGGACATGAATATATTCCGGTTCCGGTGTGAGGTACTTGCTGCAGTTGCCGTAAAAAAGGGCGTCACAATCCACCCACGTAATATATTCCGTATCCGCTAAAAGCATGGCTTCGGGTTTACTGTAAGTAAGATTGCGTTTGAAGGATTCGTCCCGCCGGACGATTTTGACATTGCCGAATTGCTCCAGACATTCAATACTGTGGGGCGTATAATTGTCCGCAAGGATCAATACCGGTTCCGGCATTGAATTCATGCGCATCGAAGCAACAAGCAGCCAGACGCCCCAGACATAATTATTGTCGCCGGCCATGACTACAGTGTTGTTATCCATATTGCCTCCTGCTCGACAAGCCGAAAGTCACGGGAGGGCGGCTCGCCCTCCACGTTTTACATTGTATCAGAGTTTTTTCTGGAGATGGGCGAGACTCTGTCGAGCCGTTAGCGTTCCTGCGGCTCGTGAGGACACTCGCCCTCCATGAAAATTGCCGCTTATTCGATTTCTTCGAGAGCGGCTTTGCGGCTCAGGCGAATTTTTCCTGAACGGTCTATATCGATGACTTTAACCGTAACATAATCGCCTTCGTTGCAAATGTCTTTAACGTCACGAACCCGGTAATTCGCCATTTCAGAGATATGCAGCAAACCTTCACAGCCCGGAATAATTTCGACAAAAGCGCCGAAATCCTTGACTGTAACAACCCTGCCGCGATATACTTTGCCTACTTCCGCTTCAGCGGTACAGGCCAGTACCCGGTTCTTGGCTTCTTCCAGTTTTTCACTATTGACGGCCATGATTTTCACGGTACCGTCTTCCTCGACGTCAATACTCGCGCCGGTTTCTTCGGTAATGGCGCGAATGTTTTTACCGCCGGGTCCGATCAGGGCGCCGATCTTTTCAGGATTGATGTTTACAACTGCCATGCCGGGAGCGTTTTTGCTGATCTCACTGCGCGGCTCAGGAATACATTCGGTCATTTTATCAAGAATTATCAGGCGTGCGGAAAGGGTCCGTTCCATTGCCTTGCCCAGCAATTCGAGAGAAATACCGGGAAGCTTCAGATCCAACTGGAACCCGGTAA
>JBAYCO010000537.1:0-2989 GCA_041668685.1 Victivallaceae bacterium
AGCACATCGCCGGAAAGTACCCGCACCCGTTTCCGGGTCTGTTCATGGGAACTGGCCGACTCCGAAGTCTGCGGGTCGTCGATAATTACCAGGGAGGGCCGGACCGGCGTTGCATTATCCGGGCGTTTGAATTTCATGCCCCGGATTCTCCCGGTGATCCCGGCCACCCGGATAATCGCGCCGGACGCTTTGCTGCCCTCGACCGTCGGCAGGACAATTTCATTGGCCGTCCAGCTTATCATGGTGCGTTTTCCACAGTAGAGCTGCCCGGCGCAGCGGTTGGCGATACCTCCAAGGCACAGGATCGGGAACACCGCCTCCGGGAAATCTTCCGCCAGCAGCTCGTTCCTCACAAAATCGGTTTTGATGGATTCGAGCATTTCCAGCGCCGCCGTCTCGGTCGCCGAGATCAACACCACAAACTCCCGGTGACCATAAAGCATCGCCCATAAACAGGCGGTTTCAGACAAACTCGATTTTCCCGCTCCGCGAGGCATAGCCAGCGCGAACAGCCCGCCGAGGAGAACCGCCTGTTCAATCCGCGCGATGGCTTTGAGATGATCCGGGGACCATGGCAGTGAATAGGTTTCGGGGAAATAACATTCACAGAAGAGCCGGAAGTTGCGCTCGCAGTCCGCTTTCCGTTCCGGATCGACGATTTCCGGCAGCGGCCCGATGTCGCGGCCGGACTTCGACTGCTCCGCCTGGCGCCGCCGTTCGGCTTCCCGGCGTTCATCATACGAACGCCCGGATGTATTATCATGCGGCGTGTGTTTCTGGTCGAATATCCAGGCGATATATTTAAGCAGGTTTATATTTCGCGAATTGTCGGAAGCCGCGATGCGAAAGCCGACGCGGTTGAAATCCCGGTAAATCCGCGTCTGCGGCAGCACAAAACCCAGTTCTGTGGAATTGATCAGCCGCGCCACTTCCACCGGGCGTGTCGAAGACGGGTTAATTTGAGGCATTGTCAGTTTCCTTTGCCAGATATGCGGCATATTTTATGAGGTTGATTGTTCCATCGGGATTTACCGGCGCGCCGTTGGCGACGTCTTCTGTGACCGTTTCTTCCGAAGCGGTGCGGCTTCCCGAACGCTTCAGGAGCTTTACCAGGTTCGGGACGGATAATTCCGTGAGTTTTATGCTATCCATTCGTCGTACCCCCATTCGTCGGCGATATGCCGGGCATGATGAGAGAGAAACAGCCGCCAATATCTGCACGGTGAACACCATGACGATCTTGTTTTCGCCAGAAATCCGGCGTTTTCCAACAGCCGCCGATTCGCGGCGTGAAATTTGTCCTGGCTGTAGTAATCGACCCGGTGAAAACGCTTCGAATACCGGTATTCCACCCGGTGGATCAGGATCGCCTCTTCGGCAAAGCCACATAATTTTCCCAGGGCTTTTTTTACTTCTTTCGAGACGTGATGCGTCTTGGCCGTATTGCAGGCCGAAGCCAGCTCCGCATTGGTCAGAAGCTCAAACCATTGCGGGGTTTTAAGCTTCATCTCCCGGATATTTTTCCGCAAAAGGTGTGCTTCCGCGGGGGATAGCTTCAACTTATCTTGATTCATACTTGGGGTGTCTCCTTATGCCGGGTTTACGGTTGGGGTTAAAGTTTGCCAGTCGCAGCCTTCGCCGTTGGTGAATTCCGCCCAGCGTCTGCGGATGACGTCGGCATATTTGGGATCGAATTCCATTAACCGCGCCTTGCGGCCGGTCTGTTCGCAGGCGATCAGGGTGCTCCCGGAACCGCCGAACAGATCAAGGATGATCTCTCCGGAACGGGAAGAATTGAACAGCGCTTTTTGCGCCAGCGCCGTAGGCTTCTGCGTGGGGTGCATATAGTCGGCGGTGTTGTCACGTTTAATATCCCAGACAGTCGTCTGGCAGCGGTCGCCGAACCATTCACAATTTTCATCCGCGTGGCAGCCGTAAAAGCACGGCTCATGCGCCCAGTGATAATCACTGTGCCCCAAAATCATCCCCTTATTCCAGAGCAATACCTGCTTGGACTTGAGTCCGGCCTCGCAAATGGCGGTCTCAAACTGAATATGGTTCCTCGACGCATACCAGATGTAAAATGCCCGTTTGCTTTTGAGGCAGGATTTGATATTTTTGAACGCTTCCAAAAGAAATTCAGATAATTTATCTCCGCGCAGATCGTCGTTTTCGATGACTTCCCATTCACGCCCGTCCGGGTTGTTCACCCCGCTGTAACTCACTCCATAGGGCGGATCGGTAAAGACCATGTCCGCCTGTTCACCGCACATCAGCGCCTCAACGTCCACACTCTCGGTCGAATCTCCACACATCAGGCGGTGACCGCCGAGTTGGTAGATTTCCCCGCGCCTGCTGACCGGTTCGTCGGGAACTTCCGGAACTTCATCCGGGTCCGTCATACCCTCGGTTACCACCTCGCTGCCATTGAGAATTTTATCGAGCTCATCGGCGTCGAATCCCAATAAGGACAGATCGAATTCCATATTCTGCAGATCGGCCAGTTCCAGCGGCAGCAGATCATAATCCCACTCCGCGATATTCCCGGTCTGGTTGTCCGCAATCCGATACGCCTTGACTTTGTCCGGCGGCAGATCGGCAGCCACATGCACCGGAACTTCCGTAAGGCCAAGCTGTTTTGCGGCCTTTAATCTTGTGTGTCCGCAGATGATAACCATGTCTTTATCCACGATGATCGGAACCCGCCAGCCGAATTCCTTAATGCTGTTTGCGACCGCGTCCACCGCGTCGTCATTAAGCCTGGGATTTTGTTCATACGGAATGATTTCATTAATGTTTCTCTGCTCAATTTGCATAGAGACCTCCTGAATTTTGAGCCAATTCTCGTGTAAGAACTGCATGGGTTAAATGCCCGGAACGGGCGAAAAAATGGATAGTTGCTTACCGATGCGCAAGGTTGCGTAACGGACAGTTGAACTCAAATTACCGTTGCACCATGTGGCACATCGGGAGAATCAGACAGAATTAA
>JBAYCO010000538.1:0-2978 GCA_041668685.1 Victivallaceae bacterium
AATTCATCGGGAGATTCTTTCCGTCCCTCCCGCAGCATTCCCAAACATATAGGCGCTACTCGTTTTAATCCGGGAGCGGCTTTCCTAACCATGTCCGCAACTATGGAATAATATTTAAGGTTTTTGTAAAAGGGTTCGTCGATGATCCAGCAGAACGCCTTTTCCAGCCGGCCTTTTTCCCTGAGATGCGAAGCATAGCTTTGCAGGAATGGCGGGGCTTTGGCAAAATACCATTTCGCCCCTTTAATCCCGCCTGCCTTATCGCAAGCGTCGCAATAGCTGTGATGAAAATAGGGGAACGAGCCCTGAACCCCGAATACTCCCATTCCTTTGGCAAAAAAGAATGCCAGATTCTCATCACAGACCGCATAATTCGGCTTTGCGCTTTTCCAGTCAATGAATTCGCTGGTGTTAAGGCCGGGACCGATTCTGTGCCGTAAAAGCTCCGCGCCGAATTTCCTGAATATTTCAGGAGAAATTTTCGCTTTGTAAAATTTCCGCAATTGATGGATATAAAGATTTGAAAATACTTCCAGATGGTTTTTGTCCGGAAGGTCAAAATCATAGACTTTCAGAGCAACTTTAACAGTCTGTGCCGAATATTGTTTCGGTTTTACAACAATCTTACCGAAATAATTGCCTGGCGCTGCGCCTTTGGGAACTTTTATTGTGATCCAATAAGGCTGCATCTTTATTTTTCCGACAGAATTATCTTTTATCCCTAACGGTAATAACGGATCCGGCCAATATCCTACATGTTCGGTAAAATATTTTGGACGTCTGGTTTTTACGTATCCGACTCTTTTGCATTCAACATTCGATTTACTGATGATGTCACCGTTTTTATCACGTAAGTCATTGATTTCCAAGGAAACATTTTCGAGTTTATTTTCGAAGAAAGGTATGATTGCTATCTGGAAACCTTCATATTCACCTCGTGCCGCGGAAATGTTCACGCGGTTGTTAAATTTGCCGGTAAATTTTTTATTCGGCAGGAGTTTCCGCAGGTTTGAAGCTATACCCACGCCATAATCCGGTTTTTTCAGTTTGAGAGAAGGCGGGAGACCGGCGGAATATTTCAGGAAATTATTCGCGTCAATACTGAACTTGCAGGATTGTTCTTCCAGAGCATTGAGTTTTTTATAAAATAGCCGCCACTTATTGCCGTTATTTTGGGTGTCGACCAAACAAAGAAACTCATTTTCGGAGTCCAGGATGCCTTTCTTCATATTTGTAAATTGCTTCTGGCCGGAGGACGGAAGCCGGGAAAAATTCGCTTCCAATTTTTTAAGCTCATCCTTTACCGCTTTTATTTTCCCGCGGACATAAGGCATAAAATAAGGAGAGAAGTCCGCGTCCAGGCCGCTCAACTCCCCGAATCCGGAAGGCGTAGCGAAAGCGCCAAGGGTGGCGGACCACGCGGTATCTTCAACCAATCTTTTCTGTTCCCGGCAAAAGTTGGCTTTCCAGACGCTTCCGGTGTCCGGGGTTATCCTGAGGCTGGCAAAAGGAACCGCCATCTCCGCCGTCCAGCAGTCTTTCTGTTTTGCCGTCTTTACGCTCCATTTCCCGTTCCAGGCGAGATTTTTTATTTCTTCCTCACCGTATGTCCCAATGGGATTGACCATGAAATGATAATAACTGTCGCCTTCAGCTTCCGGTTTCAGGAAAAGTTCCACGCAGTCGTCATGATAGATTTTCCCGTCATGTCTCGTTTCTTGCGCGCTTATCTCATCCATCCTGGAGTCATAACATTTAAAGGCGACATACAAGGCTTTGTCATCATAGCAGAGGCGAACTTCCGTCTTTTCTTTTGCCGGGGTGCAGCCGTTCATATTGAGATAAAACTTATTTGTCCCGGCCGCCTTTTGCCAGCAGGCATCTCCCAGTTTCCCGTCTATCACCGGCGGCGAACCCGTTTTTACCGCCTTCAGCTTTTTCATTTCCGCCTTGATGTTTTCAGGCTTCATTCCCTTTGACTGGTAAACCGTCGTAATTTGTGGCTCAGATTCGAGTTTATCTGAAACCACCATTCTGTCTAGCCACCAGGTTTCCGCTGCCTTTTTCTGGCCGGAAAATATTCTTATGGCATTTACCCGGGACAAATCCGGCTTCTTTGATCTTCTGCCTTCTTTGAACAGAAAAGCTTGCCTTGTCCAGCCGGATGAATCATCTTTCCAGGGAAAACTTAAAGTGTCCTGCGCTTCCTTACCTTTCGTATCAAGTTCCAGACGATAGGTAATTCCGGTGTTTTGGCCGTGAAAATAAAAAGTCAGACATTTCATGGACGAAAAGTCAGCAAAAGGAGAAAATTTATGCAGCAGGACATTATATCCTTTGCGGTCAGGCTTAATTTCCACTTTCAGACTGTTCTTCCCCTTAGCCGCAACGGCAGCGTCATTACTTATTGAAATGTCCGCCATCTGACGGCCGGGATATTTCTTCCAGAAACTGGTCTGGGCATCGTCAAAAAGAACTTCTGCCCGGCATACATGCAAGGTAAAAAGAAACAGGATTAAGAAACTCAGTGATATTTTTCTGCAATTGATTTTATCACCCATTATGTATTCCTCTGTTGTTATGAATTTTTTTCGGACGCGAAGCCCGGTACCGGATACCTGACAATAGAATTCTTTCTTCGTGTAATTATTTTTTATTCTCTATCCCAATATGAAGTGTCCTTGTAGTACAATTCATATTTCATACCGGTCACATGCGCGTCAACGAAAAGGAAATTAGGTGTTGCATTGTGATACGGATAAACTGAGAACCGGGTACTCCTGGTTCCAGTTCCCCAGTCTGTAAATCTGGCTGAGCCAAACAAGCCGTCGATACCCTCGGGCAGTAATATTACCGCAGACGGATTTCTGGTAATCATTACATCCCTGACAAATTCCGGCGTTTCAACGTTGCTGCCCCATGCGGTTCCAGCCTTTCTTTCAATAATGCTGTTCATCGCGTATGAACGAATATCCTTG
>JBAYCO010000539.1:0-2948 GCA_041668685.1 Victivallaceae bacterium
ATCAGTTTCACCCCGCAGGTGGGACAAGTTATTTCGTCGAAGGCCTTCAGGTTGGTGACATCAAGTTTCTGCCGGCAACTATGGCAGAATATTTTCAGCATTTCAGGTTCCGGAACTTTCTTAGCAGCCGCCATATTAATTAATTTTATCCAATATTATTGTTTCAACACTTCGATTCTGTTCTACCACCTTCATTATAATATCATTGCGCCGCATTTTTTCCAGTTGCGCACACGCTAAATTGCGTACTAATTCATAATCATTGCATTCGGAACTGGCATGAACAAGCATAAGGACTTTGGTTTTTTCCGTCAGCAGGTGGTTCAGGGCTTCAATGGCGTCGGTATTGTCGAGATGCCCATGGGGGCCGGCAATTCGTTTTTTCAGGTGAATCTGTCGTTCGGACCGCCGGAGCATATCGATATCGTAATTAGACTCAAGGACAAGGATATCGCTGTTATTCAGGCGCATTTTTGCCAGGGAATTGACCGCTCCCAGGTCGGAAGCGAAACCGATTTGTTTTTCTCTGCTCCGGATGACAAAACCAACCGGGTCGACCGCATCGTGCTGAACGGTAAAAGGCAGGATCGACATGCCCGCAAACTCGAACTTGTCGCCGGGAACGAACTGATGGATATTCGACGGCAGTTTATCCTTTTTCTGGCGGCGCAAATAATTCCAGGTTTCGAAAGAAACGCACAGGGGAATTTTAAACTGGTCGCAAAAAATACGGCAGCCTTTAAGATGGTCGTCGTGTTCGTGGGACAACAGTACCGCCTGGATCGACTCCGGGTTCACTTTGGCTTCGAGCATGCGCCGGATGAGTTCTTTTCGGCTGAAACCGGCATCGATCAGAATGTTGCCGCCCGCCGAATGGACAACAAAAGAATTGCCGCCGCTGCCGCTGCCGAGCGCGGTGATCCCCAGACTCATAAACATATCCTTTTTTTCGACTAAAAAAGCAAGTCTTCAATATTGAAAATAATCGTTTGCGCAGTTACTATAATATAGTATAAATATTATACCAATAATCATGTGTAATTATTTTTTAATTGTGTAATTTTCATTCATCCGGAACAAATTTAAGACAGGAATTATATGGCGGACGCCTTTTTAAATCAAAGTATCGAACAAAAACAGGAACAAATTCTGGCCCGGCACCAGATACAATCCCTCGAAGTGCTGCTGACACCCCTCCTTGAGCTGCAGGAAAAAATCGACCATGAGCTGAACAATAACCCCGTAATCGAACAGGAAAAAAGCTCTGTCGAAGAACTCGCCGGCGACCCGCTGCATCCTGCCGGCGCTGATACTGACGCCGCCGATAAAAGCAGTAATGACGAAAATGATTTTTCCGAAATACTGAGGCTTGCCGATTCCTGGCGGGACCGGGGAAGCATGAGTTCCTATAATTTGCTTTCCCCGGATGCTCAGGATAAACGGGATTATATGTTCAATTCGCTGGTTGAACAGCCGTCGCTCCAGCAACAGTTGATTGAACAGCTCAATTTTACGGACTGCGGCCCGGAACTCGCGCACGCGGCGGAATTCGTTATCGGCAGCATCGATGAGGCCGGGTACCTGACAACCCACCCCGCCGATATCGCCATGGCGGCGCAGTGCGATATAAAAACGGCCCAGAAAGCGGTAAAGCTTGTCCAGTCGTTTGACCCGCCGGGCATAGGAGCCGAGGATTTACGTGAATGCCTGCTTCTCCAGCTTGACCGCCGGAAACAGAAGAACCCGCAACTGCGTGAGTTAGTCGCAAAATACCTTGAGGAAATCGGACGGAATCATTTGCCCAAAGTAGCCAAAGACATGCGGGTTTCCATCGGGGAGCTTAATTCCCTCATCAGCCAGCTCAAGGAACTTACGCCCCTGCCGGGGGCGGCCCTTTCTCCTTCGCAGGATTTATATGTCCTGCCGGAGCTGACGGTGGAAAAAAAAGACGGGAAATATGTGATTTCCTCCAACGACACCTATCTGCCGCAATTGAGAATATCCAAAACTTACCTTGACCTCCTGGAAAACCCGAACACAAACGAAGAAACCAAAGCTTACATAAAAGAAAAACTCATGGCCGCCCGGATGCTGATAAAAAGCCTTGGTCAGCGCCAAAGCACAATCCGCCGGATAGCCCAGGTAATCCTGGATACCCAGTATGATTTTCTGGAAAAAGGCATAGAGTACCTGAAGCCCCTGACTATGCAGCAGGTAGCCGATAAACTCGGACTGCATGAAACCACCATAAGCCGCGCGATAGCCAATAAATACCTGCAAACCCCGAAGGGCATGTACGAATTCAAATTCTTTTTTACCGGCGGTTATCAAACTAACGACGGTGAAGAAATTTCTTCAAGAAGCATAAAGGAAAAAATAAAAGACCTGATTGCCGCCGAGGATAAAGCAAAGCCGTTGTCGGACAACAAAATATCCCAACTATTGAAAGACGAAGGCCTGAACGTGGCCCGCAGAACCGTAGCGAAATACCGGGAACAGCTAGGTATCCAGGCAACAAACCTGAGACGGGAATTCTAGAGGTCGGCTGATTTTTGTTTATGGGGAAATCGCTCTTGCAGAGCTATAACCAAGCAAAATAATCTTTAAAACATAATGTTTAGTGCTTATGCCTCCAAGTCCTCAATTTCCTTTCAAAAACTTTCGATTTTTGCTTTGCAGATCTTTTTCGTCAAGTCCAGCAAGGGCTTTACCCGTCCGGCCAGATATTCCAGTTCTTCTTTGCATATTCTGAAAGCCGGGTCATATCGGGCTCCGATGTAGGCGTACTCCAGTAAGTCGAATAATCGTTGTTCTTCACGCGTTTCCTGCGGGAAAATATTTTTTAACGCGGAATCGTGTTTTGAGGACATTCTACCCAGCAGCCCGAGAAGATGCTCACTGGGAGTGTAATTGGTGAAAACCAGCAAAATGGTTTTATAAGAATGTTC
>JBAYCO010000540.1:0-2946 GCA_041668685.1 Victivallaceae bacterium
ATTGCTGATAATTGCCCTGATTACAAAGTTATTGTAGTTGACGTTAACGCCAAACGGATTGCCGCCTGGCAGTCTGAAACTTTGCCCATCTACGAACCCGGCCTTGAAGAAGTTGTCAAACGCGCTCGCGGCAGAAATCTGTTTTTCTCTACGGATATTGTCGCCGGGATCAAGGAAGCCGGTATAATTTTTGTCAGTGTCAATACGCCCACAAAAACTTTCGGGGACGGCGCCGGTAAAGCTGCCGACCTGCAATACTGGGAAAAAACCGCGCGGGATATTATTGAACACGCGGAAAACGATAAAATCGTAGTCGAAAAAAGTACGCTTCCGGTACGTACCGCCGAAGCTATGCACCGCATTTTGCAGTCCAATACCAAAGGACTTAATTTCGATATAATTTCGAATCCTGAATTCATGGCTGAAGGTACCGCTATTGACGACCTCCAAAACCCCGGCCGCGTCCTTATCGGCGCCATGGAAAACGCTTCCGGCCGGAAGGCGTTGCAGACGGTGGCGGATATTTACCGGTGTTGGGTTCCTGAGGAAAAGATCAAGCTGACCAATGTCTGGAGCAGTGAATTGACGAAACTGGTTTCAAACGCCATGCTTGCCCAGCGGATTTCATCGGTCAACAGTATTTCCGCGCTTTGCGAGAAAACCGACGCCAACATACTTGAAGTTTCGGACGCCATGGGCATGGATCCCCGGATCGGTTCTAAATTCCTTCGCGCCAGCATCGGCTTCGGCGGTTCATGTTTCAGGAAGGACATCCTCAATCTGGTTTATCTCTGTGAATTTCACGGCTTGCCGGAAGTCGCCGCGTACTGGGAACAGGTGGTCATGATGAATGATTATCAGGAAAAACGTTTTGTGAAAAACATAATTTCCCACATGTTCAATACCGTTGCCGGAAAAAAAATAGCGATATTCGGTTTCGCTTTCAAGGCGGATACCGGCGATACCCGTGAATCCCCGGCTATTTACGTGAGCAAGCTGCTCCTGGAAGAACAGGCGGTATTGGCGATTCATGATCCGCAGGCGCTCGAATACGCCAAGCTTGACCTTGCCGACTGCGACGGAAAAATTTCTTATGAAACCGACCCGTACAAGGCTGCTGAAGGCGCGCACGCAATAGCCGTCCTGACTGAGTGGAAGAAGTTCCGGGATTTTGATTATGAAAAACTTTACGCTTTGATGGAAAAACCGGCTTTTATTTTTGACGGCCGAAACCTTCTGGATCATCAGAAATTATTCAAGATCGGGTTCAACGTTTATCCATTGGGGCAAAAGGCCTTGTCCCATCTTTAGTGTCTAGTTGCATATGAAAATATAAAGTAGTGCCAAGAGCAGCCTTGCTCCGGCATCGAAAAACAATGATTTCAGTGAAGATTACAGTTATTTGTCGCGGAGCAAGGCTGCTCTCGCGACTACTAAAAACGTCATGAAACATTACACTAGTTTTAATAGCGTAAGATGGCTATACCATATTGACCAGCACCAGTTCCCGGCGGCAGGCTATCCGCACCTGGATAGTGGAACATCCCAGCCCTGCCGAGACAATCATATGACTTCCGCTCTGGGAATTTTCAAATAGTCCGTAATCGAACTTGCGCCAGTAGCGCGAGGAAGTTAAAAGCGCGCCCAGAAACGGCACCCTGACCTGGCCGCCGTGAGTATGTCCGCATAAAACCAGATTGCTCCGGGACAAAGTGTCCCGGTCGCTTATATGGATAAAGGCGTCGGGGCTGTGAGCTAAAATAACGGCTTGCTTATTTGCGGGAATATTCTCAGGCGGCGCCGGATACCCGCGTCGAAGTTCATCAACGCCGTAAAAGAAAACATCATCTGAGCTCCAGGCTTTGTTGACCAGCAACCGGAAACCGGCGGATGCGAAAAATTTTTCCCAGTCCTTAGGTTTGAGCCAGCGTTTACCGTATTCCCAGTTTCCGAGGATTGCTATTTTACCGGCTTTTTCCGGCAGTGACTGAAGAAAAGTCCTTACCAGCGGCAGGCCGGATGAATAAGTGACGATGTCGCCGCCGTAAACGATGTATTCAGGAGCTAATTCGTTAATAAACTCCGAACTTTCCGCAATGACCAGGGCCTCTGTTTCCATGCATCCCCTGAAATGCAGATCGGAAAACCATAGTATTTTCCGGCCGCGAACAGCGGCCGTCGCCGCCGGTATTTCGTATTCGACTATATCCACGTATTCCCCGCGGCGAAACACGCGCCGTTCAGGGTACGAACATTTCCGCTGCCATTCGGATGCACGGTCTTTAAACTTTTCCCTGCCGAAATCCATTCCGAAAATAACAGTGCTCACTTAGCTTTCTCCCGATGCCAGTAAAAAATATATAAACCGACGCCCACGGCAAAAGTCCTGTTTCCTCAAACAATGACTAAACCGTCAGGCTTTCAGTTTCGCGATAATTTCCCCGGGCAGTTTTTCCACTTTGGAAATCGTGCAGACCGTTCCGTTAGGCAGTTTGATCTCTTCGCCGGCCTTATGGTGTATCAATTCCAGCCCCATCCTGGTTTTATAGGAAATCATATTCTCATCCGGGTTGCCGTCCCAGGCCCCGACCAGAAAATAACGTTCTTCGCCCGAAGGGGTTTTTAACGTTACCGTCGAACCGATGTCCGAATATTCATTTATTACGACTTTTTCAAAATCAAGCGGCTGAACCAGCAGAATATCACGTTCCAATTCGTCCCGTCGCCGGTTCAGGAAATTGCGTCGTTCCTTGGCTGCGTCGTATTCGGCGTTTTCACGGAAATCACCATGGGCGCGGGCGGTTTTAAGCGCTTCGCGGTTTTCGGGTATATGGACATTAACCAGCGTCTGCAATTCATCCAGAAGGGCTCTGTGCGATTTCACCGAAGTTAACAACGGTTCCGTTTTTGGAACGGAATCCTGCACCGCCTGTTTACCGAGCGTCC
>JBAYCO010000541.1:0-2937 GCA_041668685.1 Victivallaceae bacterium
CGGGTGGCAAATTCCTTGGCGGTGGTTTTGGTCAGGCCGATAACCCCGGCTTTGGAAGCGGAGTAGTTAGCCTGTCCGGCGTTGCCCATACGCCCGACGACTGAAGCGATATTGACGATTTTGCCGGAGCGCGCCTTCATCATCGGGCGGCAGGCGGCTTTCGTAAAGTTGAAGGTGCCTTTGAGGTTGACGGCGATAACCAGATCCCAGTCCTGTTCGGTCATGCGCATCATCAGGGTATCCCTGGTAACACCGGCATTATTAATGAGAATATCAATCTTGCCGAACTTCTCAATAACCGCGTCAATAGTTTCATTGGCGCTTTCGAGTTTGGATACGTCGGCGGCGAAAGCGGCGGCGTCAACGCCTTCGGCCTTGAACTCAGTGGCTGTCTGTTCAGCTGTTTCCAGCAGGATATCGACGATCGCCAGTTTAGTGCCTTCATCGGCAAGGCGCTTGCAGATAGCTTTGCCGATACCACGGGCTCCGCCTGTTACCAGGGCGACTTTTCCTTCCAAACGTTTTTCTTTACTCATTGACAATTTCCTTTTTGTTGGGTTAGTTTATATCTAAATTGTTAAGACTTTCGATTGAATTAACATTGAAGAATTTTACTTCGCTGTCAGTACGGCGCAGAAGTCCGGTCAGAACGTTTCCCGGCCCGAATTCGATCATGGTGTCGCCGCCCGCGGCAATCATTTTGCGCACGCATTCCTCCCAGCGGACGCTGCCCGCGACCTGGGCTTGCAAATTAGCGCGCAGTTCTTCAACCGTCGCCGCCGGGGAAGCGGTAAAGTTATGGTAAACTGGGACTTCCGGCATTGCCAACGGGGTTGCCATAAGCACTTCACCGAGTTTTTCACCGGCCCCGGCCATCAATTGCGAATGAAACGCCCCGGCGACATTCAGGGGAATAACTTTGCGCAAACCGCGCGCTTTAAGTCCTTCGACCGCGGCTTTCACTTTCTCTTTTTCGCCGCTGATA
Organism: Victivallaceae bacterium; assembly: GCA_041668685.1. Classification (GTDB taxonomy): domain Bacteria; phylum Verrucomicrobiota; class Lentisphaeria; order Victivallales; family Victivallaceae; genus JAHOYW01. Next base: position 986 of record JBAYCO010000541.1, read on the forward strand.
ACTATCTGGCCGGGACAGTTGAAGTTAGCCACGTCAACACCACATTCCGCACAAACCTCCCGGATAAGTTCTTCGTCACCGCCGAGAACGGAAGCCATGCCGCCGTTCGTTTCGTTACAGGCGATGTCCATCAGTTCGCCGCGGCGGGCAATAAGCTTCAGGCCGTCCGCAAAGGAAAAAGCCTGTCCGGCAAACAGCGCGGCGTATTCGCCAAGACTCAGCCCGGCACAGGCAAGCGGTTTTACATCCGTGAATTTTTCCTTAAACGCGGCGAGGGCGGCGCAGCTCATGGTGTAAATTGCCGGCTGGCAGTATTTGCTTTCGGTCAACTTTTCGCCCGGCCCTTCAAAACAGATTTTGCTGACGGACCATCCGAGGGCTGAATCAGCCTGGTCGAAAATCGCTTTCGCGGCAGAACCGGCGTCATACAGATCCCGCCCCATCCCGACAGTTTGAGCTCCCTGGCCCGAAAAAACAAAAAAGCTTCTCATATCGCTCCTTTTGAATTTGTAAAATACGTTATAAAGGCTGGTAAAGTACAGGCCTTTTAAGGAAAAAGCAAGTTTTCACTCAAGACATTTGCATTGCAAGTCTTTTCAATATATACTCTACGATAGTAGTTGAATATTAAAGGAGGCCCTATCAAGTTGGCGCCCGTAAAGAACGATTCAGAAGAGTTGAAACACCTGGTAAAGTCGTGTCCGTACTGCAACGGAACCATCCTTGAAGTTGCAATTAAATGTCATCATTGCGGCAAATTCATATATGATCCGTCCCATAGCCAGTCCGTTCCGCTCAATAACTCGGCCGTTTCCACTCGCCCCCCATATGCGAAACTTGAAAACCGTCTCAGTTGGCTGACCTGCCTGTCTTTTCAGACCGTGGGGCTGATGCTGGTTATACTGGGCCTGTATCTTATAGGTCTGGGATTATATAAAAATGTCAGGATAGGCTGGGCTTTTGTCCTGTTCCCGTTCGGAATAGGCTTCTGGATGGTGGGCGCCATGGGAGCGCGCTGGAAAAAATGTTCCAACTGCGGCTGTACTATCGCTTCTAAAGATATTTCGAAATGCCCCCGCTGTTACTTCGAATTTCGTCCATAAAGTTATATCGGCGATTGTAATTTCCGCAAAAGACCTTTACTTTAGGCGTGTTTGTATCTTGTAAACTCAATATACCGGCAAGGGCCTTTATGGGATTCGGTGATTATATTATGTTGACGGCGCTTGCCGACAATGCCAGAAAAAATAACAGGAAAATTTCCTTTTATTACCTGACCTCCAGAAAGAATAAGGTACAGAAGAAAAACTACGCCAAAATTGAAGTTCTGCATAATAATCCCGATGTGGCTGAAATCCTGATCGAATCAAGGTTCCGTTTCCTCCTGCGCAGGTTTCTGCGCTTCTTGACGGGCAAAAAGGATTACGTTTATTTTCCGCTGCGCCGTTTCACGCAGGCGTATATGGTTCCGCTGCCCGGCAGGAAATATCATTTCCAACTGAAAAACAAGGACCTGCACGCGGTCGAAGCTTTCTGTAAAGCGGCAGGGCTCAAAGCACATTCCGTAAAACCCAAAGTCCTGCTGACCGAGGCGGAAAAGGCAAAAGTTGACGCTATCCTGAAAGAAAACCGCATCGCGCCGGGTTCATACGTAATAATCGAAACCGGCGCCCTGCTCGAAAATTCGACCAAGCAATGGCCGATCGAACACTGGCGAAAGCTCCTGAAAATGATTCAGGAACGCTATCCTGAACTGAAAATAGTACAGATATCGCCGGGGCAGAAACATTTTGACAAAACAACCGACGTTTCAGGAAAGACCTCGTTCCGGGAAAGCCTTCGTTTTGTTGAACAGGCGGCCGCGGTAATAAGTACGGAAGGGGCCCTGATCCATTCGGCCGCCGTGTACGATACGCCGTGCCTGGTTATCCTGTCCAAGTCGATAAGCCCGA
>JBAYCO010000542.1:0-2934 GCA_041668685.1 Victivallaceae bacterium
ATAGTAGCTCAAGCGTCTCGCTTGAGTCATGAACGGACAGACGTTAACTGGTCACCGACACAACCGGGACGGTTGTGCTACTATCACGTAAAGCAGCACATTCAGCCTCAGGAAAAGACTGAGCCATTACAAAAATAGCTTTTTTTAACGGTTAATTTGACGCGTGACGTTGACAAAACCGGGAAAAGGGGTTAATTTTTTGCTAAAGCGTTTTAGTAAACGTTTTTCGATAATTTCCAACAACTAAAATATAGAGAGAATTATGAATATTGCAAGAACTGCCGAACGTTATGAAAAAGAATTAGTCAATTCGGTTATTCCGTTCTGGCGGAACAATTGCGTTGATGAGGAATATGGCGGTTATTTTACGATGCTTGACCGCGACGGGAGCGTTTATGATACGATGAAGTACATGTGGATGCAGTGGCGAATCGTTTATATGTTTGCGACGCTTTATAATGATGTCCGCCGGGAAGCTGAATGGCTGGATATCGCCGTCCGGGGTTTTAATTTCCTGACGCGTTACGGGAAAAGCGGAGACGGCAGTTATTATTTCGCCCTTGACCGCCGGGGCGAACCGGCGATAGCTCCATACAGTATCTTTTCGGACTGTTTTGCGGCGATGGGAGCGGCGGCCTTATTCCGGGCAACCGGGGAAAAACGTTATAAAGCGGAAGCCGGAAGCGCTATGAATATCTATATCAGCCGCTTGCTTTCGCCCAGGGGCAAATGGGAAAAAAGCCTTCCGGGCCGCGGCCGCCGATTGGCGTTGGGAAATTACATGATCCTCGCCAATCTGGGCAATGTGATGGCGGACTGCCTCCAAACCGATGAATATGACGGGGACACTGCCGAGGCGGTCAATACGGTAATGAATAAATTTTGGAATCCTGAACTGAAAGTAATATTCGAAAATATTAACGCGGACGGCGGTTTTGACCTTGATTCGTGCGAAGGACGTTTTATAAATCCCGGTCACGGATTGGAGTCGATGTGGTTCATTCTCAGGTATGCCGAGCAAAACGGCAGGAAGGATCTGATAGAGCGGGCCTGTGATTATATTTACGGAATTTATCAATTCGGGCTTGACCGGGAGTGCGGCGGAATATATTATTTCATGGATGTTCTGAGCAAGCCGCACCTTGAACTCCAATGGGATATGAAATTATGGTGGGTGCATAATGAGGCGCTGATCGCGGCGCTTTACGCGTGGCGCCTGTCAGGCGATGAAAAGTTTAAAAACATGTTCGAGGAGCTTGACGCATGGACCTGGAGTCATTTTCCCGACCCGGAATTCGGCGAATGGTTCGGGTACCTGAACCGCCGGGGCGAACCGACCCATATGCTGAAAGGCGGAAAGTGGAAAACCTTTTTCCATCTGCCGCGTTTTCTCCTTACTTGCGGTGAACAACTGAGACTGATGCGAAATGACTGATAAAATATCCAGGGTAAGGCTTAAAGATATCGCCGAGCGGGCGGGAGTGTCGCTGACCGCCGCTTCAATGTTTATCAACGGCAAAGCCAAAAAATTTCATTTGGCGGACACCACCTGCGAACGCATAAGAAAGGCCGTCAGCGAACTTGGTTACGTGCCTAATATCCACGCCCGCGCGATAGCTTCCAAACGAACGCTGCTGCTCGGTATGATCGTCAGCAGTGATATTGAAACCTCGTTCTGGCTCAATATTCTCAGCGGCATAGAGGAAGTGATCGCGAAGGATGATTATCACATGATCCTTTCCGTTTCCCGTGAAGATCCGGTCCGGGAGTTGACGGCAATAGAATTTATGCTCAATAAAGGCATAGACGGTTTGCTGATCAGCACTCTTCCGGACCGAAAAGATAATCACGATTTTCTGCGGGAACTCCAGAAGCGGATGCCGGTGGTGACTGTTAACCAGCGGGTCGAAGGCATTTCCGGGGTATTCAACGACAATTATCTCGGCGGCGAAATGGCTGCTGAATGTCTGCTGGAAAACGGGCACAGGAAGATAGCTTATATCGGCAAAAGAAATATTCCGAGGGAGCTCGCTTTTGCCGCTGCTTTAAGCGCGGCCGGAATAGAATACGCCGCGTTTGCCACGGCCAGGGATTTCCTTAAAGAATACCGGAACTTTGACGCGGTATTCTGTTTCAGCGATTATGTCGCGCTTGAACTTTATAATCTCGCCGGGGTGGAAGGGATAAATATACCGGAAGCTTTTTCGGTGGTGGGTTATGACAATATGGAATTCGTGCAGTTTACCCGGCCGCGCCTGACGACTGTTGCGCAATGGAAAAGAGAGCTTGGAGTCAGTGCCGGGGAACTGATCATGGAAGCCCTGAAATCCGGCAAAAAAGATTTCGAGGCCAGGCAAAAGATTTTTCGGCCGAAACTGATTTTTGCGGAGAGCGTCAGGAAAATTTGATTAAGTTTTAAGGGTTAAGGAGAATAATTTAATAGTAATTTGTTAAACAGGATAGTACAGGATTCAAAAAAAGTGGTTTTAGTAGCGCCGTGTCTCGATGAGACCGGCGACATGCAATGTTGACAGGTCGTATAATGTCGCTCTTTGCCGCTTTCATCGAAAGCCGGCCTACTTGAAAATTCCAGACGGAGCCGGTTAAGTTCACTTATTTGGACAGACTTTGCGCAGACTGAGCGGCGTAAAAAAGGGACACAAGTGTTTTTCCTTAACACTTAAATCTTAACCCTTAAAACTTCCTCAATAATTTCATTTTTGCCGAGGCCGTGGTTTTCGCGGAGTTTTTCAGCAGAACCGTGCGGGATAATTTCAGATTTCCAGCCGAAATGAATTATGCTTTTGTGTGCGCAGTTAATTAGAGTCTCATCCACTTCCGACGCCAGGCCGCCGATTGTCCGGCAGTCTTCGAGCGTGAATATCGGCATTTCTGCCGCCTGGCGTTTTAACAGTTCGGCATCGAAAGGCCGCA
>JBAYCO010000543.1:0-2934 GCA_041668685.1 Victivallaceae bacterium
AAAACACTTGAAATCATAATCCGGTTTTTCCTTTATTTTTTACCCGCTTGCAGCGGTTTTACCAAAGAACCGGGGCGTACTTTACTGACGCCGCTGATTATGACCATATCGCCCTTGTTCAAGCCGCTCCTGATGATATTAAGGTTGCCGATGACGTCTCCCAACTGAACGTTGCGGCGGACTACCTTGTTGTCTTTATCGACGATATAAACGAAATTGCCGCTGTTGTCGGTTAACACCGCCGAGAGTTTTACTCCCATGATTTTCTTTTTCAAAGTTTCCGACAGCAGGACGGTCACGTAACCGCCGGGGATCAGTTTTAATTCAGGATTCTGGAATTCAGCCCAAACGGCGATAGTCCCGGTACTGGAATCGACCATATTATCGATAAAATCGATCTTTCCCTGATGCGGATAGGAGGCGCCGTTAGCCAGTCGGATAAGGATATGTAGATTCGGGTTGGGATTACTTGCGTCCTTGAAAAGGTTTTGGAAATCCCGCTCACTGACCGCAAACTTTATTAATATCGGGTTAACGCTGACTATTGTCGCCAGTGGAGTGCTTGACGGACAGACATAGTTGCCTGCGGAATGTTTGTTTTCACCAATACGGCCGGAGATAGGGGCATATATTTTGGTGTAGCTCAAATTATTCATCGCGTCGAGCAGTTCAGCCTCGCTTTCCTGGCATTTGGCTTTCTGGTAGTCAAGCAGGCGTTGGGCGTCTTCATACTTTGACAGGGAAATTGCGCTTTTGGATGCAAGTTTTTTCTGGCGAACGAAATTACTTTGAGCATACTGGAGCTCTGCTTCATTCTGCGCGACCTTTGCTTTCGCCGCCTGGGCTTTGGCGCGGTAGGTGGTGTCTTCAATCGTGAACAAAAGATCGCCCTTCTTAACCAGGCTGCCTTCCTTGAATTTTACTCCGGTTATAAACCCGGAAATACGCGACGGCAGTTCGACTTCACTGTTGGCGACAATGCTCCCGATATATTCTTTCGGCGCGGTCTGGGACAATTCGCTTACCGGTTCGACTATTACCAACGGCGGCGGACCGGCCGGCCGCTTGCCCGGAGCGGCGGCGGCGTTACCGATACAAAGAAACATAACAGCTAATGGAATATGCCTCAAAAACAACATTTTCATTTATTTTTTCCCAAAAAAGATTATAGGTTTTTAAGTTTTAAAAGGTGAAAATTAAATTTATCATATCAGGACGGGTATTTCAACCCGTATATGCTCTCGTTAAAAATTTCATCGACGATTTTAGAAAAATTTTTCTTTCCAAAGTTTTCCGTTCCCGAAAAACGGACAATCAACCTGCGGTGCAGGGCGTAAAAAATACATTTGCCCAGAACCGAGAAAACCCTTACTAAAATACCGGCGTTATCAGTATCCGCCGGCAAACCGGCGGCAATTATTTTTTTCAGCGGGATAAGGTCCTTAAGCAGGTATTTTTCCAGCAGTTCGTCATGCATTTCCGACGGATTATAAATTTCATGCAGTTTCAAACGGCTTTTGCGCGGGTCTTCAGTCTCGGCGTATTCGAACAGCCGGAACATGAATTCCTCGATCCACTGCCGCAAAGCTTTTTCCGATTGTTCGGGTAAATTTATTTCGTCCGCCGGAGGAAAGCTGTTACTGCATCGGCTGTCCGGAAAAACTGTGGCAAATACATGTCGGTAAAGTTCGCTTTTGCTGGAAAAATGATAATTGATAGCGGCCTGGTTGACTCCGGCGCGGGCGCTGATATTCCTGATAGTGGCTTTTTCGTAGCCGACGTCGGCGAATTCATCTATCGCCGCTTCGATTATTCGTTCTTTTGTCGTCTCTGTCGCCATATTCTTGAATCCGTGTCTTTTATGCGTAAACAAACATTTAAAACAATAATATAAAACGGGCGTTTGAAAAAATCAAGCCCAATCCTCCATAATGATTAATATCTTTTGATAAACACAATGGGCAAGACGTTAGTCTCATAAGTAAAAAATGGCGGATGTAACGCCTCGGTGATCCAGCGGCCGAAAGCGCAGGTCGAGCCTGAGCGTAGCGAAAGTCAAAGCGCTGGTCGAGCCTCTTGACGGCTCGGAAAAGAAGCGCCGACAGGCAAGTGCGACTTTTGTTTGAGTTTAAACGTGCTATATTAGTTGCTGGAAATTATAAATCAATGCGGAAAACTGAAACCATGATTATTAAAGCGGTTAAAGGTGATATTACCACACTGGCGGTCGATGCGATTGTTAATGCGGCTAATTGTTCGTTATTGGGGGGAGGCGGTGTCGACGGAGCGATTCACCGGGCGGCGGGACCGGAACTGTTGGACGCCTGCCGCAAGTTCGGCGGTTGTAAAACCGGGGAAGCGCGGATTACGCCGGGCTTTTGTCTGCCCGCGCAATACGTGATCCATACGCCGGGGCCGGTCTGGCATGGCGGAAATAGCGGGGAAGCGGAACTTTTGCGGGCGTGTTACGTAAATTCGCTTGCGCTGGCTGATGAAGCGCGCTGTCGCGTAATGGCGTTTCCGGGGATCAGTATCGGCGTTTACCGTTACCCGAAACGGGAAGCGGCCGAAATAGCTGTCAAAGCCGTCCGGGAATGGCGTGGAGAGTTTCCGGAGGAAGTAATTTTCTGTTGTTTTTCCGACGATGTTCTGGCGGTTTACAACGATGTCTTAAACGATGGAGCATCATCATTGGGGTAATGGTATATCAAGCCGGGAGCGCCGGTCGTTGGACCGGCAACCGCGAGAGTTTTTTATATTGACGGGATTAACTGGATTTACATGATTTTTATCAAGGCTTGTAAAGTTTTTTGACGTTAGTCTCATAAGTAAAAAATGGCGGATGTAACGCCTCGGTGATCCAGCGGCCGAAAGCGCTGGTCGAGCCTCTTGACGGCTCGAAATTTTGGCGCAACTTGTTGCGCCTGAATAAAT
>JBAYCO010000544.1:0-2930 GCA_041668685.1 Victivallaceae bacterium
GACCGCCAACTGGCTTTCATCCTGAACAGCGATGAAACCTCGGTCTGGAAGGCCCGCAAAAAAGTCGGCGTCCAGCCGGTTTTCCTGACCGTCGATACCTGCGCCGGGGAATTTGAAGCCAGAACACCTTATTATTATTCAACTTACGGCGAACGTACCGAACCGGTGCGCGAACGCGGAAATAAAAAATCCATCATGGTGCTTGGCGGCGGCCCGAACCGTATCGGCCAGGGGATTGAATTTGACTACTGCTGCGTCCACGCGGCCTTCGCCCTCCGTGAATCCGGCCATGAATGCATTATGGTCAACAGCAATCCGGAAACGGTTTCCACTGACTATGACAGCAGTGATAAACTCTACTTTGAACCGTTGACCCTTGAAGATGTCATGCACATTTACGAGCGTGAAAACTGTGACGGCATAATCGTCCAGTTCGGCGGCCAGACGCCGCTGAACCTGGCGGATCAACTACAGGCGGCCGGGGCAAAGATCATCGGCACCAGCCCGGAAGACATCAATGCCGCGGAAGACCGCGATTTCTTCCAGGAACTGGCTGAAAAATTGAAAATCAAACAGCCGCCGAACGGGATCGCGACCAATGTCACTGAAGCTCTGGAAATTGCCGAGAAGATCGGTTATCCCCTGCTGGTGCGTCCCTCGTTTGTTCTGGGCGGACGCGGCATGGTCATTGTTTACAAGGAAAAATACCTGCGCAAATATGTCGGCGAAGCCGAGTCCATTTCTCCCGGCAAGCCGATTCTGCTTGACCGTTTCCTGATCGACGCGATCGAACTGGATGTGGATTGCATTTCCGACGGCAAAGACGTCGTTGTCGGCGCCATAATCGAACACGTTGAACTGGCGGGTATCCATTCCGGTGACTCCGCGGGAATTATTCCGGCGGCTAACCTTTCGGAAAAAACAATCGCCCAGATTCACCGGCATGCTTATGACCTGGCGAGGGAACTGCATGTCTGCGGACTGATGAATATCCAGTTTGCGGTTAAAGGCGAAGAAATCTATATTCTGGAAGTCAATCCCAGGGCATCAAGGACGGCCCCTTTCGTCAGCAAGGCTATCGGCCGGCCGCTGGCCCGCATGGCCGCCCGCTGCATGATGGGCGAAAGCTTGAAAGATATCGGCTTTACCAAGGAAATAAATATCCCGTATACCGTGGTCAAGGAAGCTGTATTTCCGTTTGTCAAATTCCCCGGCGTCGATATTATACTGACTCCGGAAATGAAATCCACCGGCGAAGTCATGAGTTTGGATTACGACCGCAACCTGGCTTACCTGAAGTCCCAACTGGCGGCCGGAAGCGCCCTGCCGCTCAGCGGAAATGTCTGCGTTTCCCTGCGGGATGAAGACAAGGAACCGGCGATAGAACTGGTCAAGGAACTGGTTAACATGGGATTTTCGATTTACGCGACCTGCGGAACTTCGTCCATGCTTTATGACAACGGCATACCGACCAACGGAATATACAGGATTTCGGAAGGCCGCCCGAACATGCTTGACCTGATCAACGAAAACCGCGTCCAGTGGATCGTCAATACGACCGAAAACGGCGCGCAGGCCATGGTGGCTGAAATCAAGATGCGCTCCAAAGCCGTTATCAACGGCATTCCGATAACCACTACGCTTGCGGGACTTTCAGCCGCGGTAGGAGGTATAAAAGACCAGCAGAAATTCGGCCAGTTGGAAGTTTGTACGCTTCAGGAATACCACCAGAACGTATATAACATGCAGAAGTAGCAGTTAAATGAACGAGTTCAAAGTGCTGTGACGATGTGCGGACGGCTCAAAGAGCCATCCCTACCTTGATAAACGTTTCAGTGGCTATTGACAAATTCACTGCAATAATGTAAAATGAGACTGAGCATTTTTTTTACGAGGTGGATTATGAAAATTTTTTTCACGACGCTTGTATTATCGCTTATATTTTCCGGAACGGTTTTTGCCGAGGCAAAAGATTTTGCGCTTAGTTCAAAAAGCTTCAAAAATGGCGGCGCGATCCCGAAAGAATTCACCAAGGCGATGGGGGGCGCTAACAGTTCTCCGCAGCTCAGTTGGTTTAACGCTCCTCCCGACACTAAATCGTTTGTTATAACCTGTGTTGACGTTCATCCGGCGGCCCGGCGCTGGATACATTGGATGGTGGTTAACATTCCCGCCCAGGTCAACTCGCTTGAGGAGGATGCTTCCTGCGGCAATATGCCGAAGGGCGCGCGGGAATTAAAAAATTCATTCAAGCTGAAAGGCTGGGGAGGCCCGATGCCGCCGCTCGGAAGCGGTGTTCACCAATACGTGTTTACGGTTTACGCGCTGAAAAAAGCAGCCGTTAAATTGTCGAAACAGAAATTATCCGAAAAATTCCTGTTGGGTTTACTGGCGGGAAAAATTCTGGCCCAGGCTTCCATTACCGGCACTTACGAAGAAAAATAAGCTTTATACCGTTATTTTGCCGTCGGCGAGCGTTGCTATTGAATCTGACAGGGAAGCGACTTTTTCGTCATGGGTTATCATGATAATCGTGCGCCCGTATCTTTCTTCGTGGAGTTGGCGGAAAAGCTCAAGGATGCCCGCCCCGGTTTTAGAATCCAGGTTGCCGGTCGGTTCGTCAGCCAAAATCAAAGAAGGGTTGTTTATCATGGCCCGCGCTATCGCCGCCCGTTGCTGTTCGCCGCCGGAAAGCTCGTCAGGACGATGTTTCAGGCGGTCGGCAAGGCCGACTCTGCATAAGAGTTCTTCCGCCCGCCGTTTGTATTCATTGCCGGAAACAGAGTTGATCATTGCCGGAAGGGAAACGTTTTCCAGTACCGTCAGTTCCGGCAGCATTTGATAGGATTGAAATATAAAGCCGATGGAGCTTGTCCGGAATTTCGCCGCCTGGCGGTTCGAGAGAGTTTTGTAATCGATTCCCCGGCATA
>JBAYCO010000545.1:0-2927 GCA_041668685.1 Victivallaceae bacterium
ACCCGGAGAAACAGGAGCCATTTCGTTTCCGAAGCCAGGATAATGGCGCAGCTTGACCATCCGTCGATAGTTCCGTTATACGGACTGCATTCGGGGGATGAAGAGAGACTGTACCTGGCGATGAAGCATATCCACGGCAAAACCTTGCAGAAATATCTCGAAGACGTCATTGTTTTATACGGTTGTGAAGGCATCGAGAATTTTGATGAAAAGCGTTCGCTGGCCAACCGTATAGGCTACCTTATCAAAGTTTGCGAGGCCGTGGATTACGCTCACTGCAAAGGCGTTATTCACCGCGACCTGAAACCAGATAATATCATGATCGGTAATTACGGGGAAGTCTATGTAATGGATTGGGGACTGGCCTGCCTGGTCTATTCAAAAAATAACCCGAAGGACAAGACCGTATATTACCGGCATGAACTGGTCGGCACTCCCAGTTATATTGCCCCGGAAATCATCAAAGGCGCTTCGTGCAGCCCGCAGTCGGATATTTTTTCGCTCGGAATTATCCTTTTTGAAATAATTACCCTGCAAAAAGCCGTTATCGGCAGAACGATTAAAGATGTTTTGAAAAATATCGTTCGCGGCAGATACCGCCCGTTCAAACATCGTTTCCTTCCGGGGAAGCTGCCGTCTGACCTGAAGGCAATAATCAATAAAGCCGTTGATCCTCAGCCGCTCCGGCGTTATAAGAGCGCCGAGGACCTGGCTAAGGATTTGCGGCTTTACCTTATGCATGAAGAAACGTCCGCGCGGCCGGATAATTCAATAAGAAAGTATATGCGCGCAATGATGAATCATAAACTGATAACCTTTTCCATTGTTTTATGCATACTGCTTTGCTGCGCGGTCGTCACCATCCACAGTCTCTATTCCCAGAAAAACCTGATCCAGGCCCAGAAAGACAGGGAGGATATGCTTACTACTTTGCAGTATGAAGCGATTGAACACGCCAATGAAATGGAGCGGATATTCTTTTATTTTAAAACCCAGCTTGCGAACGTGTCATATAACGCCCAAAACGTTTTGAGCCGTAAACCGGCCCCGGCGGCAAAAGTATACACTTATGAGAATTTCTCAAAAGCCGCTACCGCTCCCCCGGATTATTCTTATTCGCCTTATTGCGGGACAAAGGTGAGTCTGGACCACGCGGTTATGAAACCGGGTGCGGGTACGCGGGCATCCGGGCCGTTGAACAGAAGAGCAGATCCCATGGAAAAGATGTTCAAACACATATTATTTACCAGCGACCCCGATTTCAGCGGAAAAAATAAAACCCTGCTCAGAAAAATGATTTTGGATACGGGAGCGCCGTTGTGCTGGATTTATCTCGGCCTGAAAAACGGCACGATACTTTCTTATCCGGGAAAAGGCGGTTATACGGAAGCTTACGATCCGCGCAAGCGGCCATGGTACCGGGAAGCGCTGGCGAAAGAAGACAAGATGATATGGTCTGAGCCATACCAGTGTGCGGTAAGCGCGAAAATAGTCATTGCCTGCGCAAAATGCATTTTTGACGAAAACGGCGATTTTCAAGGCGTGGCAAGCATGGATATCAGCTTGGATTATATCCAGAGACATCTGTTTAAAAAGCAGGATATTCAGGGGATCAGGGAATATCTGCTGAACCCCAGGGGCCGGATTGTGCTTTCGAGCGACTTCGAATACGAACGGGCGAAAACAGACAACAAAGATATTCTGGTGGAAAGGATGTTTCCGTTCAGGATCGAGTTTTTGAAAGCGGTTGCCCGCAGAAAAGTAATGTTTGAAGCGGAAAAATACGGTACGGAATATATTTTTACGCTGCATCGGATTCCTTCTCTCGGCTATTATTATGTCGAGCAGATCAGCAGCAGGACGTTCAAGCAGATGCGAACGCAGAAAGATGAGTAAAAGCTCCCCACAGGGGAGCAGGAGACGTTAATGGAATTTCAGAGTTTAACTCTCATGCAACGATCCCTACGCCCCTGGGGACAGGGGGGGGCTACACCTGTCAGAGTTTCCCGGTGTAGCCACGGCTGTCCCTAGCCGTGCGTCACACAACTGCGCCTCTGGGGACAGGGGGAGGCTACACTGTTTCACGAACGAATAAAAAGTTAATAATTCAACCTAAAACAGTATATTTCGCAAGAGTCATAATAGATGATATTTAACGAGGTAATATGAAACAAACGATTGAACATTTACCGGAAATAAAGCGTGCTGAATTGAATGATATTGTTTCCGTTATCCGTGAAATGTGCAATGACGTGGAAATGATCATACTTTTCGGTTCGTATGCCCGCGGCGACTATAAAGTCGAGGCTGATCTCAAACCGGACCGCAGATCGGGACATGTGTCGGATTATGATATCCTTGTCGTTCCGGAACATAAAACCACTGTTGAAGACAGCCTTTTATGGCGTAAAATAACAGAAGAATGCAATGCGTTAAAATCCAGCGCTCATCCAAGGATCATAGCTCACGATATATGGGATTTGAATATTAAGCTTGTCAAAGGGCAGTACTTTTTCTCCGACATTAAAAAAGAAGGCTGTATGCTTTTTGATTCCGGCAAGTTTGAACTTGTTGGTGAACAAAAACAAACCCAGGAGGAAAAACGGCGCATTGCTCAGGAACACTTTGATTACTGGTTTGAAAGAGCTCAAGGATTTTTTAGACAATATAAATATGCCTTATCACAAGAAGATTATGGAATTGCAGCGTTTGAACTGCAACAGTCAGCAGAACACTCTCTCAAAACAGTTCTTCTTGTATTTACTGACTATCTCCCTAACGAACACTGGCTTCGTTTGTTAAACCCAATGGCTGCCGGTGAGGATAGTTCGCTTGCCGGCATTTTCCCCAGTGAAACCGAAGAAGAGGAAGACCGCTTTAAATTGCTGGACGAAGCTTATATCGGGGGCCGTTATGACCCCAAATAC
>JBAYCO010000546.1:0-2917 GCA_041668685.1 Victivallaceae bacterium
GGCCTGTCCCGTGAACGCGCAGTCAAGCGAAAGATGAAAAATTGGCAAATCAAAAAAGATTTTGCAAGTAAAGTCGCCCCGCATAAACCAGTTATTTATATTAAATGAGCAGTATTGTGTCTAAACTATATTTAAAAATTATAAAAGTCAAGTTTCAGATTTGGAGTTTTCATAAGAAAATATAAAATCAGCTTAATCTTGATATGTGCCGGCGTCCTGCTCAGGCAGTATTCTGCTTGTCCAGGCGGAAAGACGGAATAGTGAAGATTGAACGCAGCATCAGCACAATATGTTCCCGTCCGCAACGGGAACAAAATAGCGTTAATGCCAGCCCCAACGGCATGGAAAGCAGCGTGCTCCATGCCGCGCCGGTAATTCCAATTGCTTTGATCAATAACGGATTTAGAATCACGTTGATCAGCGTCCCGGTTCCAAGCGCCCAGCCGATCATAACCAGCCGTTTCTCATTGATTGCCCATTGACAGAAAACCGCAAGCAGCGAAGTTCCGAGAAGCGACCAGACGTAAATATACAATACCGGCACTGCCGGCAGGAAAGGACGCCCGTAGAGCAGCAGAATGAACGGATATCCCAGCAGTACCGTTACCCCGGCCGCCGCCGCCATGCTCCAGAATACCAGAAAATAAAGCCGGTGAAGCTGTTTGCGGTAAGCCTCGGGGGAAATCTTGGACGCCCCGATGATCGCGGGAAAAAACGAGACCGACAAAAGAGAAATAAACAGAGCCCAGTTTTCGGTGAACCTGGTTGCCAGCGAATAATAACCGACCGACTGCGCCCCCAGGAAGTATTTCAACATTAATTGGTCGGTTTGCGCATAAACCAGGCTGAATATGCTGCGGATCGCCAGCGGCCAGGCCACAAACAGCAATTGCCGGATTTCCTTCCAGGCAAAATTCCAGCGCAGCGGAGAACCGGCCCGCCACAGGAAAAACGGCAAACACCCGCCAAAAGAGATCAAATTTATCGATGCTTCCGCCGCCGCGAAATATACCAGCGGCCACTCGTACCAGGCGGCACAGCCGCGGATTACATTACTTGTCAGGCAGGCCGCTAATTGAGCTATGGCATAGTATTTGGATTCGACCCGAGCCTGGAAATACAGCGCACAGCCCTGCATGGTAAATCCCAGATAACCGATTCCAAGAATAACGCACAACTGTCTTATTTCAGGAGCAATATTGAAAAAAAATAATGCGGCCCCCAGTATTGCCCCCATGATTACGAACAATATCAGCCGGAGCATGAAGAAGTTACCAAGAATGCGGTCGCGGCGTTCCGGGTGATTTACCAGTTGGCGGATGACAAAGTCTCCCAGATTCATTGAAGCGATGATCGCTAACAGTCCGGTAAAGGCAATAGCATAATTCAGTAAGCCAAGCCGGTAAGGCCCCAAGCGCCTGGCCGCATAGATCCCTACAGTAAAGGCGGAAATAATCCAAAAAAACCGTGCGGATAACATCCAGAGAACATTTTTGCCATACTGCCGTACCAGCATATTCCCCATCCACTCACGGAGCAGCGCAGTTATGTTGTTGAATTTTTGTTTCAGCATCTTATTATAAAAACAGTCATGAAATATGAAAAAAAATCATTATTGCTCATTCGGCACATTTTCAAAATTTATTTTCTCATCTTCAATGGCTAAAGGCTTGTTTTGCACCTGGGTATAGACCGCGCCGACATATTCGCCGACGATACCGATAAATATCAACTGTATCGAAGTAAAGAAAAACATACCGACCACCAGCGGGGCTAATCCCAGTTCGAAAGTATCCCAGTAAAGCAATTTGTAGATCAGATAGCCAAATGCAATCAACATGCTTACGCCCGCCAGGATGAAACCCAGTAGAGTCGCCAGCCGCAACGGGACTCTTGAATGATTGACGAAACCGGTCATAGCCATGTCATAGAGCGTAAAGAAATTATTTTTTGTTTTCCCGTGTTTGCGTTTTTCCTGAATGTATTTGATTTCGGTACGCCGGAATCCGATTTCGCCGACAAGCCCTCTAAAATACGGGTAGGGATCATGATACTTTTTGAGGGCATCCATGAATTTTCGGTCGTAAAGACCAAATCCGGTAAAATTGCGGATAATATGACCGCAGTCGGAAAATTCCGCAAGCAGCCAATAATAAAATTTACGGATCATGAACATTACGGGATTTTCCCTGCTTTTGGGTTTCACTCCCGCTACAACGTCATTGCCGGCTTCCCATTCCTTGATGAACTTGGCAGCGATTTCCGGCGGTTCCTGAAGGTCTGAACACATATAGATCACGGCGTCCCCGGAAGCCTGAAGCAAAGCATTAAAAGGCGAACGGATATGGCCGTAATTATTGGCGTTCATGATAACTTTGAATTTCTTGTCGTCGTCGGCCAGTTTCCGCAGAATTTCACGGCTGCCGTCCGTCGAGCAATTATCGGCGATAATGATTTCGTAGTCATATTGTGGAAACTGTTTAAGCATTTTTATCAAACGGTCATAAAGCTCTTGAAGATTTCCCTCCTCATTATAGCAACTGGTAACGATACTGATTTTTTTCATGATAATGCCGGTTTGTTTTGGGGTTAATTAGCTAAGCGCTTTTTCAACATGACGATACGGTTTTCCTCTGCCTTTTTAATACCGGAATAATAACGCTGCTTGCTTACAAGCCACTGTAATTCAAACTCTATTGCTTTAAGAATGGCTTTTTCTCCATATTTAATAGATTCTCCCGGAAAAACTACTTTCCTGGTTTCAAACTTATCGAGCAGATTTTGAGATACAAGCCGCGAAATGAATTTCCGGCTTTTACCGGATATTGCTCCGCCCAGCCCATTTTTCAAGCCTTTAGCCCGTGATTTGCTGAACGCATTCTCACAAATTTCATAAATTTCTTCGCTGTCCACCGCC
>JBAYCO010000547.1:0-2914 GCA_041668685.1 Victivallaceae bacterium
TCCCGGAGGGATGATTATATAGTAGCCATGGGCGTAAGCCCGTGGAAAATGAGACCGTCAAATATCCAAGCTCCATAGGAGCGACTGATACCGGTTTTGATTAACCGCTCCTATGGAGCTTGACCAGATAGAGACACGTTTTCCACGGGCTTACGCCCATGGCTACTGAAAAATCGCTCCTGCGGAGCTATATCGAGTTGAGACTTCTTACATTATTCTATAGTCGCACCTGTTGTGGCTCCACGTAAAGTGTTAGGCGCTAAAGGTGTAGCCGCCCCTGTCCCCAGGGGCGTAGAATTGCGGTAAGCACGGCTGGAGACAGCCGTGGCTGCAAGCCAAACCTGGATGTCATACATTGGATCAGTTTAATTCTTCGCGCCAGTTCCTGATCTCATCCAGAAAGCGCGGAACTATGCTTCTGATCTTGGCCGGGCCGATGCCTTTTATCTGCATGGCTTCGGCAGCGGTGACCGGGGTTTTCCCGGCTAACTCTTTCAAGGTGTCATTAGTCAGAATCTGATATGGCGGAACGTTTCTCGCGGCGGCCATTTCCGTACGGAGTTTTCTAAGCCGTTCGTACAGGTCGTTATCAACATAAGCATTGTCGTCATTCAGAATATCCAGTATCGCTTTAAAATCATCGAACGCAGGTTCCATTTTTTTCTTGACCGGGGGTTTCTTGACTTTAATTTCGGAAAAATCCAGATTCAGGTTTGCCGCGTCATGAAGGATTTCCTCCCCCCGATAACTGATGTCGATGCACGGGTACTCGCTATCTCCGACCCGTTCCAGATAGCCGGATTTTTCCAGGGATTTCATGAACATCAGAATATTGTTCTGCTTCAAATGCCGCAATGCCCCGAAATAAACGCTCCGGTCAAGCCGCCAGTCGATAATTTCCGGACGTTTGGCCCCGGCCAGTACCAGACTTATTTTTCCGATGCCGAAACGCCCCCTGAAATCCTTTACCGTTCGCAAAATGGTTTTGGCTATTTCTTTTTCTTCAACCGACGCCTGCCGTAATGACGAATGTCCGCCGCCGTTGCAGCGATCACAGTTTTGACACTTCCAGCCGTTGGTTTCCTCACCGAAATATGAAATAAGAAAAGCCTGCCTACAGTTCCCGGTGTCGGCATAGCTGATGACTTCGTCAAGCCTTGCTACCTCAAAATCACGTTTTTCCCGCAAAGCCTCAAAATCAATCTCCAGTTCCGTTCCTTTTCCTTCCGCTATCCTGATAGCCCGGCCGGCGAACGGCGCCTGCCATTTGAGGCACTCGCCGTTGAGCGCATGCAGAACTCTTTTTATCTGTTCCGGGTTGAGCCCGGCAACCGAAGACAACAAGCCGTAGGAACAGCTTACCGGGCGCGCAAGCTGTTCGCCGAAATATTCAAGGCAGCGATAGATAAAACGGGAACGCTGGGTTTTTTGCAGGCAGTTGGCTTCCTTTAAATATTTCAGGCTTTCGGTAAACAGCAGTTTTCCTTCATTGTTGCGGCTGAAATCGCGGTCAATATAACCGTTCTTCTCAAGAATATGCAGGGCGCTTCCGATTTGCGCTTCTTTAGCGTCAAGTACATATTTGGACAGTTCCCCGTGGGTCAATTCAATCGTCCCGTTTTCCGTCCTCCGGGCGAGTTCCCTGAGAGCCTTGTAAAGATCCCTGATAAGCGTTTCTGACGGGTTGCTCAGATCAATCAGGAACTCCTGCACATAACGGTCGCTGTAGGAATAAAGCAGAACGCATTCCGCGGATTCGCCGTCCCGCCCGGCGCGTCCGGCTTCCTGGTAATAGGCTTCGAGCGAACCGGGGATATTGTAATGGATCACCCGCCGGATATCGGGGCGGTCGATACCCATGCCGAAAGCGTTGGTCGCCGCCAGTACCGGGCTGGTTTCATTCATAAATTTATTCTGTGCGTGATTCCTTTCCTCGTCGCTCATCCCGGCATGATAGGGAATGCAATCGAATTCCGCGGCTATTTGCGAGACCGCTTTCCGGGTGGAAGCGTAAATTATGGTCGGCTCCGGATTTTTCATAAGTTTGCGTATCGCCGCGCTCTTTTGCTGGTTCGTATTGCATCCCCGCACGGAAAACGCCAGATTGGGACGCTTAAATCCCGCCGCGTGGAGAACCATGCCGGGACGTTTGAGCTGGGTCATAATGTCTTCGCGAACCTGTAAAGTAGCGGTGGCGGTGAATGCGCAGACTTGTTTTATATCGCATTCCCGGATAGCGTCGCCGAGCCGCAGGTAAGACGGGCGGAAATCATGTCCCCACTGGCTTATGCAGTGGGCTTCGTCGACGATCATAATATCCGGCGCCTGGTGTTCGAGCAGGCTTTGAAAGGCTTTCATGCCGAAGCGTTCGGGGGCGACGTAAAGAAGTTTAGTATTGCCGATTGCCGTGTCGTTCAGTATCCGTTGCTGCTCACTCATTGGAACGGTGCTGTTTATGAAGGCGGCGGGCAGGCCTTTGGTGCAAAGGGCGTCAACCTGGTCCTTCATCAGGGAAATAAGCGGGGAAACGATGATCCCGTAACCGGGTTTCAGCAGAATGGGCAGTTGGTAACACAGCGATTTCCCCGCCCCGGTAGGCATGATCACACATAAATCATCGCCTCTCAGGATATCCATAATCACGTCTTCCTGGTTATCCAGGAAAGAGCTGAACCCGAAATACTTTTTCAAAGCCGCAAGGGTATCGCGCCGTACATCATCCATTATCAGTCAAAATCCATTTATCCGGTTAAACTAATACTGTAACATAACAAAACGATTCTGCAATAATGAAAATCTTTATTTATTGAGTCCTTTAAAACCCCGTCCTCTGGGCGGGGTCATAGTTTTTCGGTTTTACCATTTCCATAAATTGTTCTGCAAAATCTTTCGCCATCCAACCTTTAGTCCCGCA
>JBAYCO010000548.1:0-2913 GCA_041668685.1 Victivallaceae bacterium
AGGACATACGCGTCAACTTAAGCGATTATAAGCTTTTTTAATATCCAATGTCGAACAAGGAATATCCATTTCCCGATGAATTATACTGTTTCTGGCTGAATTTCAGACTTTTGCCTAATACTTAATTTGCGACCTGAAGTAGCGCCGCGTCTCGATGAGACCGGCGACATGAAACGTCGTCAGGCCATATAATGTCGTTCATTGCCGCTTTCATCGAAAGCCGGCCTACTTGTTATGCGTTCTGATTACCGGATTATATCTTAAGTTGACACGCATGCCCATAGGGGAGCAGGAGACGTTAATGGAATTTCAGAGTTTAACTCTCATGCAACGTTCCCTACGCCCCTGGGACAGGGGCGGCTACACCTGTTTCTTCAACATGCAGAGTTTCCCAGTGTAGCCACGGCTGTCCCTAGCCGTGCGGGACTAAAGGTTGGATGGCAAAAAGGGGGAAATATGGAAAATCCGTGTCAGGGGCTTGGAGAAAACGTGTCTTAACCGAAATTAGCAAGATCTACAGCCCTTTAAGGTTCGCTATTTTTTCAGTACAGCGTTTTTCGGTTATTTCAAGGAGTAATTTCACCCGTCCCGCAAAATATTCCAGGTCTTTCTTCGAGATTTTAAAATCCTTGTCGTAACGGGCTCCGATGTAGGCGTATTCGAATACGTCGAAACGCTCTTTGTCGGCTTGGTTTTTACAGGGGAAAATATCTTGCAGATCGGGAATGACTTCACGGATTCGCCTGTCCGCGGCGCCCAGGAAATGCCCGTGCGGAATGTAATTGGTAAAAACCAGCTCAATAGCTTTGTAAGCGGATTCGGCCGCTTGATGAAGCTGAAATGCCGCTGTGTTATATTTCTTTTTTTGAAAACCAAACTCAAAATGTTCATAAAAATCATTAGCCTTTTCAAACCAGTGTTCGAAATGTTCTTTTGCGATTTCGATCTGTTGTTCAGGGGTGAGCTTTTTGCCTATATTCAGCTTGTATCTGCCGGAATCATAAAGCAGACAGCCCTCTTTGACAATGTCGCCGTAAAAGAAATGCCTTTCCTTAAGCCGTTTTTTGACGAACTTTATGTCATGCACGATAATTCGGAAAG
Source organism: Victivallaceae bacterium (assembly GCA_041668685.1). Lineage (GTDB taxonomy): Bacteria > Verrucomicrobiota > Lentisphaeria > Victivallales > Victivallaceae > JAHOYW01. Next base: position 1,102 of record JBAYCO010000548.1, read on the forward strand.
GCATAAGCGTGCTGAGGCCGTTGCAGTGTTCGGATATACAATGCCAGAGGCTGTGATGAATAGCGGTAGCGTTAAGGCGGCAGACTACCAGAATATCATAATCGGAAACCGCGCCGGATTTGCGGTCCGGGGCTAAGTCCTCTTCATCTTTGTAATTGCCGCGGGCATGGGAACCGAAAAGAATGATCAGTTCAACATCGTCGCACATTTCGCGAATGACGGAAACGGCTCTCTCTAATTCTTCTCTTTTGTGCTCAGGCAAATGTTCCAGCGAATTTTTCATAAGGCAAATATAACCGACGACCATTCAATTTCAAGACAGTAAACAGAATATTCCCTTTGCGCGGCTGAGGTTGAACAAGAAATAGTCACGTGTTTGTAGTACCGCTTTTAAGCGGAATCATCCCGTTCGTTAACGTTGACTTTTCCGCCTGAAGGCGGTACTACAAACATGTAAATATTGTATCCAACTGGTCAAAACAACAAATCAGATAATAAGATGAACCTAAACGGCTTTGAAGATTTCCGGATCGTTTACCGGCGCTGATAAAACTGACATCCATATCACGGCGGATAAAAAAAGCGGTTTTTTTCATTCGGCAATTAGCAATTTCCCCTTATCAGTAATATTTTGATTAGGATTAACAAAGTTCGGAATTTTCTCTATGTTTCAACAACATAATATCATTACAGCCGTAGAAATAGGGACCTCAAAAATATGCGTCCTGATAGGTGAAACCTCCTCCGATGAAAAACTGGCGGTAATCGGTTTCGGCGAATGCCCGTCCAAAAATTCCGTAGTCAAAGGCGAAATCGTCGATATGGATATCGCGCTCCAGCAGCTCTCCCTGGCCATTTCCCAGGCGGACGAAAGTTCGAACCGGTCGCTGAACGCCAGCAGCATAATCGCGTTAACAGTAACCGGCTCAAGTATTCTGTCATACCAAGGGTCGGGAACGGTTTTTATCCATAACGAAGAGCACCGCGTCGGCGAAGAAGAAATCGCCGCCGCCGTTAAAAACGCCCAGTCAAATAATATTCCCTACGACCGCACGCTGATCAATTCGTTTGACTCATATTTCCTGCTCGACAGCCATAAACGCGTCCGCAACCCGATCGACATGGCGGCCCATAAACTTGAAGTCTGTGTTCACGCCGTCCACGGCAAAACCAACCAGATCGAAAATTTTTATTCTCTGCTGCGCGACGCCGGGTTCGATGACGATCCCGTCCCGGTCTTCAGCGGCATAGCGTCAGCCTACGGGGTCCTGACCGAGGAGGAAAAAGAAAACGGCGCCTTGCTTCTGGATATCGGAGCAGGTTCCTGCGAATATCTCGTTATATTCAACATGGGAATACTTGCCAGCGGCGTTCTGCCCGTCGGTTTCGAGCACCTTGCCAACGACCTTTCGCTCGGACTCGATCTGCATATTTCCGACTGCCGCAAAATGCTTGAACAGGAAACCGTTGTTGAACATATTCAACAACGCAAACCTTTTATCGAAGTTCAGACAAACGCCGGAACCATCCGAAAAATTCCGCTGGCCTCATTCGAAAAAATAATTGATTTACGCTTACGCGAAACTTTTCAGATAATCCAGAGCCGGCTGACAGCACAAAACGCCCTCCAGAATCTCAGTTCCGGCGGCGTCATAACCGGAGGCGGCGCCCTGCTCCCGCGCAGCCAGGAGCTTCTTCGCGAAGTATTCAGCCTGCCGGTGCGGGTGGGGCGGCCTTTCGCGGCAAACGGCGCGGCTGCCGGACTGGAAAATCCGCGTTACGCGACCATATGGGGAACGCTGAAATTTGCGG
>JBAYCO010000549.1:0-2910 GCA_041668685.1 Victivallaceae bacterium
ATCGCGTAAAGCACCGCCGCCGCGCAATTACCCACATTGATAGATTCTTTTTTCCCGAACATAGGCAAACTTATCACGCCGTCACATAATTTCAAGGTTTTTTCTTCAATTCCCAGCGCTTCGTTGCCCATGACTATCGCCAGCGGAGACTCGTATTCATAGTCCCACGCAAAAACGCTGTCGGCAGTGCATTCCACCGCTAAAACCTGTTTGACGCCCTCGGCTTTCAATTGCCTGACTGCCGTCGCCGAGTCCGGCATTTGGCGGCAGGGGATCATTTTATCAGCGCCCATGGCGGTTTTTTCCAGTTTCGGGTGCGGCGGCGCCGGCGTATAACCGCAGGCGATAATTTCTTTGGCGCCGACTGCGTCGGCGATGCGGAATATGTTGCCGGTATTGAACGCGCTCCGCAAGCGGTCAAGGACAATCGTGATTTCCGGCGGTTTTTTTTCAATACTCATCGTTTTTTCCTGATTACGAACATTAAAATACCTGTTTTCTACGTTTTTTCAATCGATATTCCCTGTAATACCCGGTTTAAAGTGCTATAATAAATCGGGTTTTATTCCTTAAAAGGAGGAAATTGCTAATGAAAATCCATGAAATGACAACAGAACAGCACAAGTTCCTGGCCAAATTTGAGGGCTGGATGTCGATTTTTGCGAATATTCTGCTGTTCATGTTTAAATTCTGGGTCGGTTTCTGTTCCGGTTCGGTGGCGATTATCGCCGACGCCTGGCACAGTCTTTCAGACTCGGTTACTTCAATTATTTTGCTGTTCGGGATAAAGATGTCCGAAAAACCGGCGGACAAGGAGCATCCTTTCGGGCACGGGCGCGCGGAACTGATTTCGACTTTGGTCATAGGCATACTGCTGGCGGTTGTGGCTTTTGAATTTATCTGCAAATCAGTGGAACGCCTGCATCTGCACAAAAGCGCCGAATACGGCAGTTGGGCGTTATGGGCGATGATCATTACGATCGTCAGCAAGGAACTTATGGCCCAGTACGCTTTCTGGGCCGGAAAGATCACCGGTATGAATTCGCTGAAAGCCGACGCCTGGCATCACCGCAGCGACAGCATAAGTTCGATTATTATCCTGCTTGGGATTCTTTTCGGCAGGAATATCTGGTGGCTTGACGGCGCTATGGGAATAATCGTCGCCCTTATAATAATGTACGCGGCTTGTGATATCCTGAAAAGCGCGATCGGCCCTCTGCTTGGGCGCTCACCGGCAAAGGATTTGATCGAGGAAGTCACTGAGGTCTGCAAAAAATACTGCGGCAAAGAAGTTTTTGTCCATCACTTTCATATTCATGATTACGGCAACCATACTGAACTGACTTTTCACATCCATCTGGACGGCAATATTTCCCTCAGGGACGCCCACGCCATCAGCAAAAAAATAGAAAGCGAGCTGAAAGATGCCATGAAAATAACGGCGACCATTCACATGGAGCCGCAGACGGAACATTCAGCCTCGAGTAAATAAGCGATTTCCTCCTTGCCCAGGCGGCACTACAAACTTGATACGCAACACGGGTTTTCCGTGTTGCGCCCGCTCATATCCTGCCGTACCGCCTGAAAATATTTTGAGCAATAGAATTCTGATTAATGATAAATCCAATTTAATTAAAGTTTTAATCAAAATTTTAAACTCAATTATTGAAAATAACTCTTTTATAGTGTATAATTGGATATATAGATAACTCAAAAATTAAGGTGTAGTATGATTTCAACTTTCAATAACTGTAATATCGGCTGCAATATTGTGGATCCGGAATGTGATTCGGGCGAACTGTATACCGAGGACGTTTATCGCAGAAATATCGAATTATACCGGGCTTACGGCATCAGGCATATCGAATTTTCGCATGTCGTGTCCCTTGATGAAGCCGCGGGCGAACGACTCCGGGAATTTTGCCGCAATCTTGGAATTATTCCATGGTCCATTCATTCGGAACATCTTAATGCGCCCGGACGCAGTGAGCTCGACGCCTATCTGAAAGTGCAGACGCGCTGCTGCAAGGTAGCTCATGCGCTGGACGCCAAAGTAATCGTTTGTCATTTGCCTAATCTGGTTCCGCGCGCCGGGAACATTAAGCGCGATACGGATATTCTGAAGCGGCTGGCGGACATTACCGGCAGTTTCGGGCAGAAGCTCGCGGTGGAGACTCCGCCGCATGATTATATCATTGAAGTCGTCGACGCCGTTAACCGGGATGATGTCGGGATGAATCTTGATACCGGACACACCGCGCTGGATAACTGTTCGCCGGCGCGGGCGGCAAGATTGATAGGCAAAAGGCTTTTTACCACCCATCTGCAGGACAATTTCGGCGTAAATGACGATCATCAGACGCCGGGAATGGGGTTGATTGACTGGGACGAACTGTTAACGGCGTTTCAGGATATCGGCTATTCCGGGCCTTTACTGATGGAACTTACTACGGAAAGCGTCAAAGCCAGGCGCTCCGTCCGTGAGCTGCGGGATTTCGAGTTGGAAAAAGAGATCCTGTACGGCAAGGCGTATCTGGAGTTTGTGTGGCGAAAGATATACGCGCAAAGAAATTTCAGGAAAACAGCCGACTCAACCTTTCACGCTTTCCGGGAAAAAACTCATGCCGCCGGAAAAGAACCGGCGGCGGTTAGCTGAGGAGTTTTCCGAGGCTTGGTAAACCTCGGATTACAGCCGCTTTGCTTAAAAATGTTTATCTTACCGCTTCCGGTACATATTCGGGAAGTTTTTTGTCCGCGAATATGGGCTTGAGCTGAGCGAAACGCTGCCGGCCGTTGATCATCGGTACGCTCGGCCAATCCTCTCCGACCAGGGGGCGGACGTATTTGAGGAATTCATCGCTTACGTCGGTTTTGCAGGGGGATATCCATTCCTGCGGGAAGAAACGTTCC
>JBAYCO010000550.1:0-2878 GCA_041668685.1 Victivallaceae bacterium
AGATATTGTTACCGGACAAAAAGTTGCTGAAACGGATGCGGCAGGCTTGAAAGCGGGGGTTCGCGTAAGTATTAAATTCCCTTCGGAGCCTTATGTGCTTGCTGTGGGGGGGAAAGCGGAACTTGCCGGCTTCAAGGGCATATACCGCAACGCTGAAGTTTTTGCCGGCATGCAAAAAATCGCGGCAATTGAAAACCCCGAAGTGGCTATTGCAGTCGCAGATGTACCGGGTATAAAAGTGGGCATATACCAAAACGCTTACGGCGCCGACGAAATCTATAAACAGTTAAGTAAATGTAAAGAGTTTAACTGTTTTTATTTACCCCGTCTTGATGCAGAATGCATGCAGCATGCGGAAGTGATTATTATTCCCCAGCCCCGGGCAAAAATATATCTGGATAACGCCGTCGGGTTGATCAAGTCCATGGTTAAACACGGAAAAGGACTCATTCTGACGCACGATTCCGCCTTGAAAGCGCAAACTATGTTCCCCAATGTCATCAAAGGCAATAATGGAAAAATAGAAAAGATAAAGGACAACAAACTGAAAATATTGCCGGGACATCCTGTAACCGCAACCTTTAAGGCTGGAGAACAATACGTGCCCGGATTTGCCTATGATCATTATGCCTTGCTACCCGGAAAAAACGCCCGGATACTGGCTCAGGACATGCAGGGAAATAACGTTATTATTGCCGGTAACTGCGAAAAAGGCAAAGTTGTTGTTTTCGGTACTCTTCCCGGTGTTTTCTGTTTATGGAATGATTGCGGCAGGCATCTCGAAAAAGATTTGCAGGGCTGCGAATTCCGGATATTAGCTGATTCGATAAAATGGCTGAAACCCTGAACCTTAAAAAGATAAGCTGCTATGGTTATGAAAAAATATTTTTGTCCGGATTTCGTTTTTTTTATTATGATTTCGTTTTTCTTATTTTCTCTCATTGGGAAAGCGGAACCAAACGCGAGAACTGAAGTCGGAATATTTTATGAAAAGCAGAAGTTGACTTCCGCCGCGAATGCAAAAAAATTTGACCAGACTGTAAATACGATAAAAGAAACCGGCCTGAAAACACGCCTGATAACGTCTGCTGTTTTCAAAGAGAATGCAGCAAAGGCGCCGGGCGTTTACAAACGCATTTATATTTCTCTTTTCAGCAATCTTTTTACCCCGGAGGAATATAAATGGTTAGCGGAATACGTAAAGAACGGAGGTTTGCTAATCTGCGCTTCTCCGCTTTCCGCAACCGATTTGAATGCGGACGGCATCTATGACAAAGCTGAAAGGGCAAAAGACAGGGCACGCAGAAAAAATGGAGACTGGCCGGTACATGGAATACAGGCGCATTCAACGGTTTCCCTTAAGACGATAAAAGTAATTTCCGTTTGTCCCTTGACGCAGGGATTTGCGCAGGGCGTTTTTCCGGTAAAAAAAGGATTTATGCGCAACACCCGTAATGGGAATGCAACGGTAGTTGCCGAAGCGGAAGCTGTCAGCAGGAATAACCGAAAATTGAATAATGCCGTTTTGGTATCCTATCGAAAATTAGGCAAAGGAGCATGTATATATATTGCCGCATCCCCTTTTTCATCGGGGGTGGAAGGCGTTAAATTATTTAAGAATTGTTTTTCCGCACAAGTTTTCGAATGGCTTGTATATGAGGACGATTAAAAAGGAACAAATCATGAAATACCCAAACGACAAAGTTCCCGAAAACGGACAAGGCGGCTTTATCCGGGGATTTTTAATTCATATGAGCCACTATGATCCCAAATGGTGTACCGGCAAAGAACAGGAAAAGCCGTTTAACCCTGACACCGCGCAAAAAGTAATTGATGCTCTTGCGGCAGTTAATATGAACATGTTGATAGTGGATTGTGCCGACGGAGTAAAATATTCTTCGCATCCTGAATTGAAAAGACATTATACGGTGCCAATGAAAACGCTCGAAGAGCTTGTAAATTACGCAAGAGCCAGAAATATCGAAATAGTCCCCAAGTTGAATTTTGCCCAGAGTGGTTTTCATCGCCACAATCACTGGATGTATCCCTATAACGACTATACCGGCGGTATGGATATTTTTGAAAGCGAAAAATACTGGAAAATCGGATTTGAACTGATTGACGAACTTATTGAAGTCTGCAAACCTGAAAGGTTTTTTCATATCGGAATGGACGAAGACAATGACAGATCCTTCAGACAATTTAAAGAAGCTATAAAAATCCTTCACGACGGGCTTGCGGCAAGAAAACTCAGGTCTATAATCTGGCGCGACTCACGACAAGATCCGCGCGGGGAAATTTTTACGGAAAAACATAATGCCGTAGAGGATTTTATCCCGGAAGATATCATCAGGATAATATGGCGGTACAGCGGGAATCTTCCAGAAAAAACACTGGTGAATTCAGTCCAAAAGGGTTTTGATTTTTGGGGAGCACCAGGGCTGGAAACTGAAAATATTCTCGCATGGAAACAAGCGGTTTTGCGCTATGGCGGCAAAGGCATGATAATGACCAAGTGGGTGAAATGCGTAAAAGAAAACGAGAAGGAAATATTACGTCTTATCCTTGATAAAGGAAAATTATACTTGTCCTGACGGTATTCTGGTTTGTTCGCTTTCGCCCCTGAAAACAGGGGCGTTTATCATTTGTATTCTACCTGTGGCTTGAAACTATTTCCGGATTTTGAATTTTTTGTTATGGACTCCCGGCGCCCAGCCGTTCCGCTGCGCCCATACGTCCAGGAAATCATTGCTTCTGAGAAGTATTGTGGTTTGATTCAACCTTTCGGCGCCCGCTTTTTCGTAATTGTCAGCCATGTTAGGACACATCAACTGCACTTTCAGTTCATGTGGCCCGTCAGTACTTTTTACCGAAAAAC
>JBAYCO010000551.1:0-2870 GCA_041668685.1 Victivallaceae bacterium
GGAATTTCCCGATGAGGACGCCGCGCTGGAATACGCCATAAAATGCCAGCGCAACCGCCGGAATCTTTCCGATCAGGAAATACTTCAGTGTGTTTCCGAGTTGGATAAGCGGAGAACCAAAGCTGAAGCCGGAGCAATGAAAGGCAAAAAGCTTGCCACAGGTGTGGCACGCTCCTCTGAAAAAACCGCTGATGTTTTAGGCATCGGCAGGGGCAAGGTCGAGAAAGCCAGAGTCGTTCTCGACAAAGCTCCCGATGAAATCAGGGAAGCGGTCAAATCCGGGGAAATGAGCATCAACCAAGCCTACAACCAAACGGTAAATCCGCTTCAGGGCAGTCCCGAATCCCTGGACAAGGCAACGAAGGAAATCGGCAATGTGGAAAAGGTTTTCGACATTGTCAGGAAGCACCTTTCCAGGGAACAGATAAAAGAACTTATCGGGCTTCTCCAGCAAGCCGTTTAACAACCAAAATAAAGGAGAATACATGCGTTACGGAAGCATATGCAGCGGCGTCGAAGCCGCGACTTTAGCCTGGGAACCGCTGGGCTGGCAACCGGCGTTCTTTGCCGAGGTGGAGCCGTTTCCGTGCGCGGTATTGATGCAGAAGTTCGGGGCTACAAAACCGAAGCGGGTACTGGAACCGGGCGAGGCCGATACGGAAAAGGAACGCAAACAGCGCGAACTGTGGCAAAAGAAAATCGAAACCTTCCCGGAGGGCGGGATTATCCCGAACCTGGGGGACTTCACAAAAATAGAAAAGGAGGATTATGACGGAGAAATCGACTTGCTTGTCGGGGGACCAAGCTGTCAGAGTTTTAGTTTCGCTGGGCTTAGAAAAGGTCTTGACGACCCGCGCGGAAATCTCTCGCTTGAGTTTGCTCGACTGGCTCACCGAATACGTCCGCGCTGGTTGGTATTCGAAAATGTTGTCGGGATCATGTCACAAGGAAAAGGCCGGGCCTTCGCTGAAATATTATCAGCTTTCTGCGGATGGAAACTTGAAGTTCCTGTACTCGGAAAAAGAAAAAACGGCGACCTTGTCAGGGGTTGGAAGAATTCCGGCATCGTCACCCCGGCCCCCGGCGGCTATGGGCTGGCGTGGCGAACTCTGGACGCACAATTTGTGCGAGTGGACGGCTATTCGCGGGCTGTCCCTCAAAGACGAAGGCGTCTCTTCCTTATCGGAAGTTTTGGAAGCTGGGAACGTGCCGCGGCGGTACTTTTTGAGCCCGGCTGCCTGTCAGGGAATAATCCGCCGCAGCGCAAAGCGGGGGCGGGCGTTGCCAGAAGTCTTACTGCGAGCACTGGAGGCGCAGGCGGCAAAGAACAGCAGTACACCTTTATCGGCGAAAACAGGCAGCCATTGAATGCATTATGCGCGGCGCACGGTCAGGGCAACGCGGAAGTCTGTGAAGATAAATCACCGACTCTGAACTGTAATCACGAAGCCCCAATTCTCTGTAACAGCATCAGGATTAGAGAGGGCGGCGGAAAAGGCGGGAAGGGTCCACTGGTCGGAAATGACATTTCCCACACGCTTCAGACGCAAAACGACCAGACGATAATCTGCCGGGAAAGCGGCCAGGGGTTCTGGCAAGAGGATAAGGTTTCCGGAACGGTAAAGGTCAATGGGGCGGAACCGACAACGGTGGTTTGCCTGAACAACCGTCCGCATGAATTAAAAGCTGAAGAACAAATTCTCTATTCGCTCAGGGCTACCGATGACAAACAGCCGCCGATTGTCTGTGTGGCCGGATTTCTGCCGGGACAAAGCGGAAAGGCCGGGAGCATCGGGTACGAAAAGGATCTGGCCCCGACGCTGCGGAGCGGCTGCGCTAATTACGGGATGCTGAAGAGCTACGGAATAGCTGAGACCATTATCAACCGCAAGGAGAAAAACGGTGGTAATGGAATTGGGGTAAAAGAAGACGTTCAATACACCCTGAATACAGTTTCACCTCATGGCGTCGCCTATAAATCCGTGGTGCGCCGACTTACCCCGACTGAATGTGAAAGATTAATGGGATTTCCCGACAATCACACCCGGATCGCCTGGAACGGCAAACCGGAAACCGAGTGTCCGGACGGTCCCCGCTACAAAGCCTGCGGCAATGCCTTCACGGTGAATTGTGCCCGCTGGATAGGCATGAGAATTCAAATAGTGGAGGATTTTTGCAATGAGTGAACTTGAAGAGAAAATCAGAGACAACGCTTCCGGGCCGAAATCTGCGGAAAGCGACGGCCAGAAAGTCGAGCAGCATTCACTAACTGATCAGATCGAAGCCGACCGCTATCTGAACTCGAAACAGGCGATGAAAAAGCGTGCGCCGGGGTTCAAAATCAACAAAATGAGCGCATCTGGGAGTGTGTTTTAGTGAAAGTTGAAGGCAAATATCTTTACTATCCCGACGGCAGGCGAATGGAAATAAAAACTTCGCCCCAACCGGCATTCCAGGCGCACAGGATTTCCGGCTGGAACCGGCAGGTGACGGCGCGGTTTGACGCGGCGCAGACGACGCACGACAATCGTCGCCACTGGGCGGCGGCTGAAAACCTGAGCGCCGATGCGGAAGCCACGTCGTCCGTAAGGCAGGTTCTGCGCAACCGTGCCCGCTACGAGATTTCGAATAACTCGTATGCCAAAGGCATCGTGCTTACTCTGGCGAACGATGTCATCGGTACCGGCCCGCGCCTGCAGATGCTGACGGAATATGATGAGCTTAACCGGCAAATCGAGCAGGATTTCATGCTGTGGTCGGCGGCGGCGCGGCTGCCGGAAAAAATCCGGACTATGCGGATGGCAAGATGCCAGGATGGCGAAGCGTTTGCGGTCATGGGGACGAATCCGCGGGTAATGCATGAAATCAAA
>JBAYCO010000552.1:0-2859 GCA_041668685.1 Victivallaceae bacterium
CCGGCGAGAGGCCCTGAACCGCCTGTTCAATAAAATCAAGGAAATGCGGAATGATATTCATACCGCACTGTATTCAGACCTGCGCAAGTCAGAATTCGAAGCCATCGAAACAGAAACGTCCGGTATTCTCGAAGAAATTATTTATATACGCAAACGCTTGAAAAAATGGGCCAAACCCCGGCGGGTTCCGGTTCATGTAAACAATCTTCCGGCCAAAGGCAGGATATATCCCGAACCTTATGGTTCCGTACTGATATTTTCCGCCTGGAATTATCCTTTCCAACTCGCGCTTTCCCCACTCATCGCCGCTTTGGCCGCAGGCAACTGCGCTTTCCTGAAACCGGCGTCCCAGGCTCCCGCAACCGCGGCAGTGATAAAAAAGCTGCTCGACTCCTGTTTTGACGAAGAATATGTCGCAACCATTATCGACGAGGACGAGAAAACGGAGATCCTCCTGCAAAACAAATTCGACTACATATTCTATACCGGCGGCCCCGGATTCGGCCGCAAGGTAATGAAAGCCGCCGCCGAAAACCTGACCCCGGTAACGCTTGAACTGGGCGGCAAAAGCCCCTGCATAGTAACGGAAGACGCAGACCCGAAAATCAGCGCCAGGCGCATCGTCTGGGGTAAATTCCTGAACGCCGGGCAAACCTGCGTCGCACCCGATTATCTGCTGGTTCATGAAAAAATAAAGCCCGCCCTGCTGGCGGAAATGCGGGAAACCATAAAAGAATTTTACGGCCCGGATCCCCGGCAGAGCCCGGATTATCCGCGCATCATCAATACGCGCCATTTTGACCGCCTGAGCGCGCTCATGGAAGACCAGAAGATTTTCTGCGGCGGCGCCACTAACCGCGAAGATCTGTATATCTCACCGACTATCCTTGACGAAACCAGCCCTGAGTCGGATATCATGCAACAGGAAATATTCGGCCCCATTTTGCCGGTAATAAGCTGGACGGATTTTGAGGAAGTCATCGATTTTATCAACGCCCGCCCGAAACCGCTGGCGATGTACTATTTTTCAAGATCGAAACGCGAACTCGATAACCTGATAAAACGGACTTCAGCCGGAGGCGTGGCGGTAAATGACACCATCACACATTTTATCAACGCCTCGATGCCGTTCGGCGGCGTCGGCGAAAGCGGTATCGGCGCTTACCACGGCAAGTACGGCTTCGATACGTTTTCCCATTTCAAACCTGTAATGGTCAAATCAACCTTAATAGACATTCCGGTGCGTTATCCGCCGTTCGCGAAAAAACTGAATTTGCTCCGGAAACTGTGTAAATAAAAATTATGCATAAACTGCGTTTTTTTAAAGAATATTTGATCGAGAAATACGGCAAGCCTTTATACCGTATTCCGATAGACCTGCCTTTGGGCTGTCCCAACCGGAATAACGATTTCGGCGAAGGCTGCATTTACTGCGCCGAAGACGGCAACCGGGCGCGGCATTTAAAGCATAAACTCGATATTCCGCAACAAGCCAGGTCAGGCATAGATTTCGCCGTCAAACGTTACGGGGCGGAAGCGCCTTACATAGCTTATTTCCAGTCTTTCACCAACACCTACGGCAACGCCGCGGAATTGAAAAAATTCTATTATGAAGCCTTGGCCTGTGCGGATTTTAAAATGGTGATCATCGGAACGCGCCCGGACTGCATAAGTAACGAAGCGCTGGACCTGCTCAAAGAAATCAACTCAAAATACGAACTATGGGTCGAACTCGGAGTTCAGACCAGTAACGAAAAAACCTTGAAACTGATCCGGCGTGGACACGATTTTGAGGCGGTCAAAACAGCCGCAACAAAGCTGGCGGCGGCGGGGATATCCTGCGCCGCGCATGTAATCCTCGGCCTGCCCGGTGAAACGCTCGACGATTACCGCCAAACGGCGCGGGATATCGCAGCTTTGCCGTTCAAAGCGGTTAAACTTCATAACCTGCTGGTACTCAAAAACACCCCGCTGGCTAAAATGTTCACCGACCCGGACGCCGAACCGCCGGTCGTACCATTAAACGAATACGAATACGCTTTGGCGGCGGCGGAATTTTTGCGTCTGCTGCCCGATAATTATTATATCATGCGCCTCAATACGGATGCCCCGGAAAACGAATTGATCGCCCCGAAATGGTGGATGAAGAAAGGGCAGTTCCTGGAATTTTTCAAGGAATATTACGCTTCCGGCAGACAGGACGCGGCTTTTCAAACGGTAAAAACCGCGGACGGCAGCCGGAGTTTATATCATCCGCAATACCGCCAGCATTTCCATACTTTGGCCGGAGCCCGTTCCGAAGCGGAAAAAAAATTTGTAGAAGCGTCCGGCCTGCGCCGTCTTCTGCGGGAATATAACTGCGTCAGGCTGCTTGACGTTGGTTTCGGGCTGGGCTACAACACGCTGGCGGCGATCAACGCGGCGGAAGAAGTCAAATCGGGCAAACTGCAAATAACAGCGCTGGAAAATGATATTCGGGTTTTGCGGGCGGCTTCCGGGCTTTTTCCCCAAAACAGCCGGGAACGCGCGCTTATTGAGTCCCTGCCGGATTGCGGAAATTGGCGGAGTGATTTCGCGGAAGTACAACTGCTGACCGGCGACGCCCGCCGTTCAGTTGCAGAACTGCGCGACAAATTCGATTGTGTTTTCATGGACGGTTTTTCACCGGACAAAAATCCTGAACTATGGACTTATGACTTTATCCGGGAACTGTGCCGGATACTTGCTGAAAACGGCCTGATCGTCACTTATTCGAGCGCTTACCCGGTCAGGGGAGCCATGCTGCGCTGCGGCCTGACCGTCGGGGAAACGGATTCTTTCGGCCGAAAGCGCGGCGGCACAATCGCCGCATTTAAGAAA
>JBAYCO010000553.1:0-2859 GCA_041668685.1 Victivallaceae bacterium
ACACACCCTGCAAAACCAGCAAAAGTAATTATGGTAAATACTACAGCTCCATTTTTGAATTTAAATAAAAGAAGAGTAATTAAAGCAACTGAAGCAGAGGCTAACAAACCTGATAATAAACCCAAAAGGGTAACTCCTCCACTTAGACCTTTCTTAATTGGAATATGTGTTCTAATAGAAACAGGTGGATTATTACTTAATTTACCCAAGTCACTAGCCATCGTATCGCTTAAGGCTTCTGCAATTGCTGCGGAAAAAACCAGGAGACCAGAAATTGTACCTGAGGTAAAATAAGTAATGGCACCAAGACAAATCAAACTTCCATTTGCTATTACTTGGATAGCATCCCGAGTTTTTCCTTTTTCCTCAATATCTATTTCACCTTCGCAGGCGCGTAAGGTGTACTTGGAGCAGTGCGATTTCGGCTGGAGTAACTCCGTCGATGCGCCCGGCTTGAGCTAAAGTGGTAGGTTTTACTTTTTTTAGTTTCATTTTCGCTTCATTGCGCAGACCGGAAATTCCATCGTAGCTGAAGTCCGAGGGAATTTTCCAGCTTTCCAGCTTCTGCAGCTTGACAATGGATGATTCCTCACGGTCCAGATAACCTTCATAATGCGCCCTTATTGCCAGTTGGCGGATGATTTTGCGTCCCTGTCGGGTTTGAATATCAAGTTCAGGCAAGTCTTCGGCGTTAAAGGGCAGGGGGGTATTTTCTTCATAGTGCCCTTTGAGGTTCTTGAGCAGTTCCCATAAGGTTTTTCCTTTGATCTTGGCGCTGCGCATAAGTTCTTCCGTTTCCACCAGCTTTTCCCGGTAGGCGGAGAATATTTTGAACTTATCCCCGGAAAGCAAACCGTTCTGATAAGCGAAATCGCACAGACGCAGATCGGCGTTATCCTGACGAAGACGCAAACGGTATTCCGCACGGCTGGTAAATAAACGATAAGGTTCAATTATGTCCTTGCTTACCAGATCGTCGATCATTACGCCGATATACGAACTTTCGCGGGAAAGTTCCAGAGTTTCTTTTCCTGCCGCATGCCGGGCGGCATTCATCCCGGCAATCAGCCCCTGGCCGGCGGCTTCCTCATAACCGCTGGTGCCGTTGATCTGCCCGGCCGTAAAAACGTTCGGATAGTTTTTTAAAGCAAGCGAGCGGTTCATCTGGTCCGGAAAAACAAAATCATACTCAATGGCATAGGCATAACGTGAAAGCACCGCGTTTTCGAGTCCTGGAATAGTTTTAAGCATTTGAACCTGAACATCTACCGGCAGACTGGTCGATATACCGTTAACGTAATATTCGTCGGTAAATTCGCCTTCCGGCTCCAGAAACAACAGGTGTTTGGGATGGTGTTCAAAACGCACTACTTTGTCCTCAAGCGAAGGACAGTAACGGGTTCCGATACCCTCAATTTTCCCCTGATAAAGCGGCGCTTTATGGATGTTTTCCTTAACGATTTTATTGGTTTCCGAGGTCGAATATACCATATAACACGGCATATCTTTCCTGATTGTCTGTGGAAGCGGCAAGGGCAGGGGGGCTGTATCCGGGAAATAACTGAATTTTTCATCGGAATTGTCCGCGTCCTGCCGCTGCATCCGGTCAAAATTGATGGTTTTTACCAATATGCGGGGAGGGGTGCCGGTTTTCAGCCGCCCTAATCTGAGCTTAAGTTTTTCTTTCAGGGCTACCGACAAAAGGTTAGAGGCCGGGTCCCCGGCCCTGCCGCCGCTGAAAGTTTTGTCGCCGTAATGGAGTTTCCCTGTGAGAAAAGTTCCAGTAGTAAAAACGAAACCATCCGCATATATTTTGTCCGCAAAATTAGTTATAACGCCTTTAACTTCAGAGTCTTCAAGGATTAAATCCGTAACTTCCGCCTGAAGCAGGTCAAGGTTAGGGGATTGTTCAAGGACAAATTTCATGCCGCGTTGATAACAATTTTTATCGCATTGCGAACGCGGCGACCATACGGCAGGGCCTTTTGCCCGGTTAAGCATGCGAAACTGGATGCCGGCGGCGTCAGTCACTATTCCCTGATAACCGCCCAAAGCGTCTATTTCACGGACAACCTGGCCTTTAGCTATACCGCCGATTGCGGGATTACAGCTCATCTGCGCGATATGGTCCAGATTTATAGTAATAAGCAGAGTTTCAGCGCCGAGTCGTGCGGCAGCTAAAGCAGCTTCGCAGCCGGCATGCCCTGCTCCAGTTACAATTACATCATATTTTTTCATAAGCTTCATATAAAATGTTAAAGTACGAAATATAATCATCTTTTCTGAAATTTAAACCAGTAATCCCAAAACTTAATCAACAAGTTATTAACAGGTTGACATTTTTATATTATTAACCATCTATCAGCAAAGTACTTGCGTTTATAATAAAATCCGATTTAAACTATTAAAATATTAACATAACATGTATTATGCGACGTTTGATATTGATAAATTAAGCCACAGGAGAACGATAAGGATTAAGACGGGTAAATAGACGCGAAAGACATAACCGGCCCTTAAAATCGCTTAAAATAAAAAACCACGCCCAGAGGACGTGGTATTGCCTTAAACTCCCCATAGGGGAGCGGAAAACGTAGAAGGAAACGGTTCATAATGTAGCTCACCATCTCGCTTGAGTCATAAATTGGTAAACGTTGTTAAGCAAAGGGACACAACCGAGACGGTTGTGCTACATTCAGGTTGTGCCGCATTTATTTGTGACAAACACGACATTGCAATAATGTTCAGGCAGAGCCGAAAAACTATGACCCCGCCCAGAGGACGGGGTTTTAAAGGACTCAATAAAAAACGTATGCTTCAAGCCAAAACATGTTCAACATCTACGGCTCGACAGAGTCT
>JBAYCO010000554.1:0-2858 GCA_041668685.1 Victivallaceae bacterium
AAAATTCATCCGCATCCAGTCCCGGCCAGCGCGGGTACAGCCAGGTGTTCCGTCCGTCCCGCAAGGCAAAACCTTCCTCAGCGATAATTTTACCGCCGCCGGCGGCAAATTCTTTAAGTGCGGCGAACTGTTCCGGGGACACAATGAACGCTTCGGGAAGGTAAAGCAGATGCAGCTTAGGAAGCGTTTCGCCCAGATTGCCGCTGTCCGTCATTACCGGCGCGATGCCGAGTTCCCGAAAGGCGGCGTAAATGCCGGCAATCGCTTTTTTGTAAAGATAAGGGAATTGCCGAACCGCAAAATTGCCGCCGTTGGTATTTTCAATTCTGTTTATGATATCGCTTGGGCGGCTGTATAAAATGCCGATCCCGGAGCTTGGCGGAGTTGCCCGCAGCAGGAATTTTTCGTTGCGGCGAATAAATTCGGCAATACGCGCAGCTTCGACGGAAACGTTTTTCGAAGAACCATCTATATTGACCAAGCCCGATAAATTGTTTTCGTTTCCCAGACGTTCGGCGCGGTATTGCCAGTACATCAGGCCTTTTGCTCCGCAGGCGATTGTCGCCATCGTTTTAAAACGGAAGTCTTCAGTGGACACTGTATAGTCCCAGTTACCCCAGTCCGAATAAAGCTCGTTCACCCAGAAATAGGGAGATACGGAACGAATCCAGTCACAAATCATGAAAGGCCTTGATTCGGCGATAATATCTTTAAAATGGTGCGCCGTCGGCAGCGAAGTCCCGTAAAAATCAACGGCAGCCGCATTTTTTTCATCGTCGGAAGCATCGGCGCAAGCATCCTGAATGATGCTGCAGATTCCGACATGGCAGATTATTTTGTGTTCCGAGTCCGCATTCTTTACTTCATCATAAATGTTTTTGACCTGATCCGCGATTGCATCGCTTGCCCATTGCCGCCATAAATATAATTCAAGGTAATCGCAGTTTTCAGCAACGGGGGGAAAGATGCTGTCAAAACTCTCCCAGCCTTTGCCGGTTTCATCGTTAAGTCGTTCAATATTAGAATACCGCTCCCGGAGCCAAACGCGATAAAGTTTTACGGAATGCCGGCAGCCGCACTGTTCTATCGGCCGGGAACGGGGTTCGTTCCATATATTCCAAAGCAGCAGGCTTGAACGGTTTTTATAGCGTTCAACGCATTTTCTTACGAAGTCTTTGCTTTTTTTCATTACCTCCGGATTATCAAAACAGGGCAGCCAGCCGCCTATATAAAAAGCCCCGTTAGCGGTGGGCGGGATAATTTCTCCTTTCGTATTCCGGCGATAACCGTCATATTTCCGGTAAATGTAATCAGGAGCGTTTTCCAGTAAAAACTTAATGATCACTTTAATATCATACTGTTCCGCAAGCGCAAAAAGACGGTCGATATCTGAAAAATCATATTCTCCCTCAAGTCGTTCATTTTTTCGCCACTGCACCCTTATCTGTACCGTATTCAGACCGAGCTTTTTCAAATTACTGAAGTCCTGTTCCCATTCCTGCGGCAAAGGAGTCGGGGCGCGATAATATTGAGCGCCGTATGTAAAACTGTTGCCTGTTGGAGAATAATCCATATTGTTAATTCCTGATTATAAGTTGAGGGGAAACTTCCAGCTGCTTAGGAAATTTCTGGTCCCGGTCGAAGATGATTTCTATCCCTTTCTGCCCGATTTCAGCCAGATTTATGGCAAGAGTCGAAAAGTTATGATAACGGCTGATTTCGGTTATGTTATCGTAGCCGGTTACGGTTATTTTTTCGCCATTATCACCGGCTGCTTCAAGCACTCCTTCCGCAATAATATCATTACAGCATATTGCAGTCAAGGAACGCTGTTTACCAGCGGCGGCTTCCTGATAAAGCCTTCGGCCTACTGCCTGCAGACTTTCTCCCGGAGCACGTTTTGCTGAAAATACGGGTATTTGTTCAGAAGGAATTCCCCGGTCGCGGAAAGCCGCCAAAAATCCGTTAACCCGCGCAATGTAGTTGTCATTTTCCAGTTGCAAGGAGAAAATAACCGGTTTCCGGCATTGCCTGCGAAGTAAATGCTCGGCCATTATATAAGCGCCACCATAATCCGCATTGAAAACCCCGAAAATATTGTCCGGAGTATTTTCAAATCCCGGCAACCGATAATTCAACAATACAAATCTAATTTCAGGAAAATGTTTGGCGGCGGTAACAATTTCTTCCAAATTCTGGCAATAGGATATCAGAATTCCGCAGGTTTTCGTTTTCGATAGTCCGTTCAGGAACTTTGCCTCAGAAATAATATCCTTACGGATAATAAACAACTGAGAATCATAGTGATCTGCCGCAGCCGTAATTCCGCGATTTATCCCCGTATTTATCAAGTCGTTCTGATATTCATGCATTTTATTATTATAGTAGATGGCACAGATGTTCTTGATATCCTGCTCCTGCGGATCGTTTTTTCCCACAAAAGTGCCTTTTTTGGGACGCCGGTAACAAACTCCTTCTTCCACTAAAGCCATAATTCCCAAATCAGCGGTTCGCAGGCTGACTTTAGAACTGGCGGCAATTGTTTTGATATCCGGAATTTTATCTCCAGGCTTCAAGTTATTATCTTTTATAAATTTTTCCACATTATTCTTGACCTGAATATAAAGCGGACAATTATCGTTGCTTGCTGCTGTTATCATTATTTTCTTCTTTTAGATTATATATAAGTAAAATCATTACTTAAAGCCCAAAATGGCCATAATTATTCTGATTATACATTGATTATACATGATGATTATACAATTGTCAATAGTAGATTTGGGAAATCAATCGAAAAATCCAAATTTTCAGGGAAAATTAAGCCTGATACGAGAGTTGAATAAATAAAAGTCGTATAT
>JBAYCO010000555.1:0-2847 GCA_041668685.1 Victivallaceae bacterium
TGGAAATCTTTTTTGTCCATCAAGAGTTTTTTCAGGTCGCGCTTGGCTCCGGTCCAGGCTTTCGGCAGGTCCTCGACGCTAAGGGCCTTGGCCACCTGTTCGATCGAGAGCAGTTCCAGAAGTTCTTTATCATGCTTATTGCGGTCGCGCCAGATCCAAAGCAGGATATCGCAGTTGCACATATGAAGGCTTCTGATAGCTTCATAAAGCAGATCGTCATCAATAATCTCGCCAAAGGAGCTGAGACAGCGGAGGGGCAGACAAGTAGCATACGCCGCCAGGTATTCGGGCGGAAATATCAGGCTCATGGCACGGGCTATGTTCGGAATATGTTTCGCGGGTACGGTACCCCAGACGTTAAGCAACTCAAGATGTACGGTTTCAAGGCTTTCCGGCCAGAAAGGCGCTTTGCCGGCCAGGGGGCGGAATATTTGCCGCAGTTGTTCATCGTCGCCGTACGGGATCAGCATGGAAACGGCTTCAGCAAGGATTTTTACCTCCCGGACAACGGCCGCCGGTTTCAGGCGGGAAAAGAAAGCGGTAAGTTTTTCGGTCGCGGCATCGTCAAGCTTGAAATTTTCGTCAATCCCACCTCCGAGTAGAATATGCAGTTCCTGCAAACTGCGCGCATCGTAAAACTGCCGGCATTCATTGTTTTGTTTCGCCGCGCCGCTGCCGGCGCTCCACCATTTTTTAAATTCGTCTGAATTCATTATGCCGGGTACGGCGGTAGCGTAGGCAATTCTTTCAATATCGTTATCATCCAGGGGTATGAGACTTTTTTCCTTTGCCGTCGCCCGGTAATCGGCGCCTGAAAAACTGCCGTTTTTCATAAAGCGCACCAATTTTGCCGCAGGAGTGCTCGATTCAAAAATCCTGCCTTCACTGAGCGCGACATTCAACGGCACCGCAAACGCTCCTCCGTTCGGGGAATTAACCGCCACGGAGCCGGAAACGGTATCAATATCACTGACGATTCCCCAGCGTTTACTGCCTTCGAAAAATACCTGCATGTTGTTCTTTAATTTCAACATGTTTTCATAACGCAGAATAATCTCGCACAACGGCACATCCCGGTCGCGGAGTCCCAGCGCCCGGAGGAAGCTGAGTTTATTCAGATAAGGCGGCAAAGTCTTTTTGATCGCGTCGGTAAGGGCTTTCCTGAAGACGGGGCCGTCTTTTATATTTTGCCGGGCCAGCTCAAGGCAAAAATACGCCTGTGCTTCCGACATATCGTCTTCAAATTCTTCCAGCACCAGTTCCAACTGGTCGGCAAGTTCATCGGCATGGGTTTTATCTGCTTCTTTTAAAGCGGCAAGCAGTTCTTCGAGGTTTCCGGCGGAAGCGTCTTCCGCGGCGGCCATAAGCAAATCTTCAATAGCGCTCATAAGTATAAATTCATATATTTATTCAGTTTTAAAATAACATCGGTCAAAGCAGATTACTATAAAACCAATCCGCCGAAAAGCAAGCATCCTCGCAAAGCGTATGAGGATTTTTATTTTTTCCAGAAAGTCGGGAGCAAAACCACGAGAACGGTATAGACTTCGAGACGGCCGAGAAGCATCGCCAATGAGAGGATCAGCTTGGCGGAAGGATGAAGCCAGGCATAAGTACAGGCGGCGCCGACCTTGCCCAGGCCGGGGCCGATATTTCCAAGCGCCGCGATTGACGCCGAAGTAGCGGTTTCGTAATCGACTCCGGGATACAGCGATAAAAGCAGCGAAAAAATAACAAACAATGAAACGAAAAGAAAAAAGAAACTCAAGACTTTGTGCAGGGTTTCAGTATTGAGCCGGGTTTTATTCAAGTGGACATTGGATATTTCATGCGGAAAAAGGCAGCGCCTTACCTGTGATACGCCGTATTTCAACAGCAGCAGGAAGCGCGATACTTTCATGCCGCCGCCGGTTGAACCGCCGCAGCCGCCGATAAACATCAGGATTACCAGCAACAGACCGGCATAGGCAGGCCATAAGGCGAAATCCGCGGTGCAAAATCCGGTAGTGGTCAGGATTGAAACCACCTGAAAAGCCGCATAACGCACCGCATTGGCAAAACCTGGAACGACTTTCGATCCGGAAGTGCTGATAATCGGAGCTCCTTGAATCATTAAGACCATGGTAATGGTCGCTATGGCGATCAAGGTGATATACAGATACCACCGGAATTCCTCGTCTTTGAAATGCAGTACCGGTTTCCCGCGCAAAGCGCGGTAATGCAGGACGAAATTGCCGCCCGCAAGGAACATGAAAAAAACGATAATCCAATCAACGTAAACGCTGTTATAAAAACCGATGCTTGCCTGCCGGGTGGAAAATCCGCCCGTAGCCATTGTGCCGCAGGTGTGGCACCAGGCGTCGAACAAAGGCATTGCTCCCCACAAAAGCAAAGTTTCCAGCAATGACAAGAGCAGATAGACCCCCCAAAGAATTTTTGCGGAATTCGCGATCCGGGGCGTTAACTGGTCGGAAGTCGGCCCCGGCACTTCGGCGTCATAAAGAGCCTGTCCGCCGGAACCCAGGAACGGCACAATCGCAAGCGACAGAACCACAATCCCCATACCGCCGAGCCAGTGAGTCAGGCTGCGCCAGTACAACAGACCGCAAGGGAGATCGGCAATGCCTTTCTGCAGGAATTTACCGTTCCTTAACTGAAGGGAATTATCCAGGACGCTGGCCCCCGTAGTGGTAAAGCCGGACATGGTTTCAAAAAAAGCGTCATACCAGCAGAAATCGCTGACGATAATAAAAGGCAGCGCGCCGAAAACCGCGGCCGCGGTCCAGCCGAAAGTAACGATTCCGTAACCTTCCCGCTTGCCGAGCACATACTTCGGACAACGGGACA
>JBAYCO010000556.1:0-2845 GCA_041668685.1 Victivallaceae bacterium
AAGTTAAAAATTTATTCATTTTTAGATGCGACCACAGCATAAACGGCGGCATCCTCGTTGTAAAAGGATTTATTGTCAAATATTTTCATTAGCACTTGACATGTAAAGAAAAATAGAGGTTTAAAGATCTTTGGGACGCGATAGGATATCCCGTCTTGAAATAACTGTATTCCGCCGGCTCTGATATTTATAGCGCCATAAGCATCAAGAACTTTAAAACCGGCATCAGAGAAAATCTTTTTTAGACCTGCCTTGGTCCATCTCCAGTAATCGACAGGATGCGGATGATACATCCAATAACCGTGAGTTGATAAGATAATTATTCCGCCTGATTTCAATATTCTTTTTGCTTCTTTGATATATCAATGATCGCACGGCTGTTGTCAGTGGAATTATCATCAAGAATGATAAGTTCGAAGTCGGTATAAGATTGATTCAACACGCTGTCTATTCTTTGTTTCAAATATCGCGCGTGATTATAATTGGGTATTATTACTGATACCTTGGGCATGAAACTGTTTCTCCAAAACCTGTTTGTGCTAATATTATTTTTTGAAAAATATCATTTTAATCAGTTTTTTAAAGATATTGACAATCCTGTTTACCTTACTCTGGCAATAAGCCGCGCCGGATAATTCGTAGGACAAAAAATCCACATAATAGCTGAAACGCAAAGGCATCTTTTTTATAATCGCGATCATTGTCCGTCTGCCCTCTTTCTTCAGGCCAAGATTATACGCCAAATCCGCAAGCGCCCGGTAATGGACGCAATACAAGCGCGGATACACCATCAACAGCTCCCCATGTGTAATTAACATTTTTTGTCGCAGTTCCAAACGGGTACGATTATTGCTTGCGTCGGTCAGTTGCGGATTATCATGAAGATGTATTTTTACCAGGCTTTCTGAGATGGTGGCACATTCAAAATGTTCGGCCAGCCGAAAGAGAAAGTCAGAATCACTGGCACAGGTCATTGATTCATCAAATAAGCCGATCTCATCTATGCATTCGCGCTTAACGCACACGCCAAACCCAATGCCGATAGAGCTTGCTTCAACAACTCCTGCCTCCCGGGTCTTGAACCGGGAGGGCCAGATTGTCGTATCGATTATCCGTTCACCGGCGGGATCATCTTTTATTATGGTAATACCGGTCCACATAAATTTGACACTCGCATTTGCGTGGGAAAAACATTCTGCCAGTTTCTCCAGAATACCAGGGCGGAATTCGTCATCATCATCAAGAAATATAATTAATTCCCCGCGCGAGAGTTTAATTCCGGTATTTCTGGCGGCGGCAGCTCCTCGCCGGGTGGAGTTTTGCTGAAAAAGCAGGCGAGGATCATTAAAACTTTTTACAACCCTTGCTGTTCTGCATCATTGCCGTCGTCGACAACAATATGTTCATAATCCTTAAAGGTTTGCCCGATCACACTGCGTATGGCCCGGACTAACAGCGCGGGTCTCTCACAGGTAGGGGTTATGATTGAAAATAACGGGTTATTCATGGGTGCTGATTCTACGTGAAATTTTATAATATAAATCCTTCAGAAGCCTGATCAAAAATGTTTCATTCTCAATCCTTTGCGCATGGGCGGCAAATTTTTCCCAGTCTTCCGGATAAGATGCGAACAACTCTTGGTGCCGATGAAAAATTGTAAGCCAGGTGTCCATCTGTTTCCCCCGGGACTCAATCAATCTGCCGGAGCGGGACTTTCTCCAATCGTTGTAAACGCGGTAATATATCAGTACTTCAGGGATTTTCACAGGCTCCCGCTTCAGTTCCAGAATAGACAACCAAAAGTCCCAGTCTTCAAGGCCATGTCGGAGTTGTTCACAGTAGCCTCCGGTGATTTGCCAGTCTTCTCTTCTAAAAAAAGCCTGTGAAATTATTCTATTTTCATAGAGCATATTCCTTAGACTGTAATCAAGCTCAAAAATGCCTGATTTGGCGCCGAAAAATTCGACATCGGCATATACGATTCCCGCATTCGGATTATCCGCAAAGACCTGACAGGCTTTTTCGAACAAAGTAGGGGCGATCTTGTCATCAGCGTCAAGATTCATGATAATCTCCGCGGAAGCATGGGCTATCGCCAGATTCCGCGCATGGGAAGGGCCATGATTGCCGCTATGAATTACTGTAAGCTTCGGATGCCGGATGCGGTCAAGGAGCTTGCGGGTATTATCGGTCGAACCATCATTGACAATAATTACCTCGAAATCGGTAAAGGTCTGGGAAAACACAGACTCAAGCATTTCCTCAATATACTCCCCTTGATTGTAACAGGCAATTATAACTGATATCGCAACAGGTTTTTCCATCTACTTAAATCCTGCAAGTTAGTTATTTAGTCACCACCTCAATATCAGCTTCTGCCGGTCGCCTCAAAATTAGTGGATGAAATAATTACATTACTGTCGGACGGGGAATATTGCAAATCCGTTTTGACGGGATGTGAACTCGGATTGAGGGGACAGCATTCCATACATTCCGGATAATTCCCCTTAAGCATTTCATTGCGCAAATATCTAAACGCTAATGAATTAAGTATTTTTTTTCAATTGACTCGCTGACGGCTCGATACGGATCGGGCATGGAATATCGACTTCATCCAGCAGCTATCTTTTCCCCATTCAATATTTGCCCTGTTGCTTCAATACTTTTCATGACCGCAGAGTGATCGCGGCCCATAGCTTTGCGTATCTGGTAATAAGGCTAAAAAAATGGTACAGCACTCGACTTTTTTAACGAAAAGGTCTAAGTTGAACGGCAGAATGCAAGTTATTGATAGATAAGAGCTTAACTTGTGGGAAACGGTTTTAATAAACTGTTTTTAAAATGG